>DJFP01000114.1:0-20949 GCA_002432565.1 Flavobacteriales bacterium UBA5869 | reverse complement strand
TGATACAGGGAAATCCTTTCAATGCCCTTTACTCCATTTTTCTATTGGAAAGACTGTACCCGAACAACCTGTTTTTAGAACACATGAAAGCCGGGGCGTGGTTATCGATACAACAAACCGGACACATTATTCATGAACGCTTTGACAATCCTAAAATAGAAGGTGAATCCTCCAAATTGAACAAATTTCTCAAGCAGGCAAAACGAATTGAACTGGCAACTATCGGTTTGCGTATTTTGTACGACCTGAAAAACAAATACCCGGGGGATGCGTACTTCGAAAACACCTATAATAGCTACCTGAAAGAATTAAGCACTACCACTTATTTTGAATTGTCGAAATTTCAAAAGCTAAACTATCACCAGGCAGCATCCGAAGCTCTGCTGAAAAAGACCGAACCCGCCTCTACTTCTATCAAAGACAGCGTAAAAACAGAAGGTGATAAATACAGCCGTATCCGTGAAAAACGCGAAACCCAGCAAACCACAGTCGCATTTGACTCCACCGAATATGCCATCTACGGTATCTCTGACATTATCCTGGATTCTGTTTTTATAAAAACGTTTAAGGCACTCCGGGCAAAAAATGATTCTATCAAAGAGGCTGAAAAAGATTTTTTCAAACTAACTCCGAAAGAACAGGAACTTGCAAAAAGGGAAATGGCGAAAAAACAAGCTGCCGCGATACCAACATTTAAGGATGTACTGCTGATTGAACCGGAAGCTTTGATATTTTCCGACAAAACAGTTCCGGATTGGGAAAAGGAAAAAGGACAAACTGCTTTCTTTAGTTTCATCCTGAATACCTGCCAAAAAAACGGATTTAACCCGGTATTAATGCTGGCTGATTCTATTTCAAAATTGGGCACTGAAGCCCTGAACGAATATGTTACCTATCTTTCTTACTTTGAACAGGTTTGGTACATGAACGATGGGAAACCATGTCTGCCTGTGGACACTGATTTAATCAAAAACTACACTAAGAAAAGAGGGATTTCCCACATCCTGTCAACCAATGTGTATTACGCCAAAGATTACCACGGTCTGAATATGGAGGCAATACTCATTGATCTTAATAAAAGCGATGTACTGTTGTCGGGTGCAACAAGATCAGACTTCCTCAGTCCTTCAAACTATACGCCCTTTTTCAATCAGTTCTTCGCACTCATGAAAAACCTGAAGTAACTTTACAAAAAGAAAATTACGGCAATAATGAAAATCAGAATGATCACTATGTATTGCCATACATCCACAAAATAAGGATAGAGTTTTTTGTAAGTTTTTTTGATTTTAGACATTCCGGCAATTTTTGGCTAAATTACTATTTATCGCGGTTATCTCACCTGGAATAAAGTGTCAATTTGTCGGTTCACTCTTTTTCAAACTGCCTTTTTGTCTTGAAAAGACCTGAAAACAGGTTTTGGTTCGCGATTTGAACGAATGGAATCAAATTCAAACAAATGGATAGCAATCAATTTACTATAAAAACACAAGAAGTCATTCAGGCAGCACAGGACTATGCTCAAACAGAAGGGCACCAGGCTATCGAGAATGCACATTTATTGAAAGGGATCTTCCTGAAAGATGCAGATGTAGTTCCTTATTTATTCAAACAATCACAGGTAAACCCGAAAACCATCGAACTTGCTTTAGACAGAATATTGGAAAGTCAGAGCAAAGTTTCGGGCGGACAGATTTATCTTTCACCAAAAGCACAGGAAACATTACAGCTTGCATTAAAAACAGCCAAAGAAAACGGTGATGAATATGCCACTGTAGAAATGCTTTTCCTGGCACTAATAGACTCGAAAGATCAGATCGGGCAATTATTACGTGACGCAAAACTTGATAAGAAAAAGGTTATAAAAGACATTATGGAATTAAGGAACGGAGAGAAAATTACTTCCAATCAACAGGAGGGGACTTACAAATCGCTGGAAAAATACGCCAAGAACCTGAATGAATTGGCGCGAGAAGGGAAATTAGACCCGGTAATCGGCCGGGACGATGAAATTCGCCGGGTACTTCAGATCCTTACCAGAAGAACTAAGAACAACCCGATTTTGATCGGTGAACCGGGAGTTGGTAAAACGGCTATTGCAGAAGGAATTGCACACCGTATTATCGACGGCGACGTTCCGGAAAACCTGAAGTCCAAAATTGTTTACAGCCTCGACATGGGAGCTTTGGTTGCCGGTGCAAAATACAAAGGTGAATTCGAAGAACGCTTGAAATCCGTTGTCAAAGAAGTGACAAGTGCTGACGGAGAAATTATCCTGTTCATTGATGAGATTCACACGCTGGTCGGTGCCGGCGGTGGTGAAGGTGCAATGGATGCCGCAAATATTCTAAAGCCTGCATTGGCAAGAGGTGAATTAAGAGCCGTTGGAGCAACAACTTTAAACGAATACCAAAAATACTTCGAAAAAGATAAAGCATTGGTACGTCGTTTCCAGCCGGTTTTGGTAGATGAACCGGATACGGAA
Organism: Flavobacteriales bacterium UBA5869; assembly: GCA_002432565.1. Classification (GTDB taxonomy): domain Bacteria; phylum Bacteroidota; class Bacteroidia; order Flavobacteriales_D; family Crocinitomicaceae; genus Fluviicola. Next base: position 18,464 of record DJFP01000114.1, on the reverse strand, counting down.
GACGCTATCTCGATCCTGCGTGGTATCAAGGAGAAATACGAGAATCACCACAAGGTATTGATTAAAGATGCGGCGATTATAGCAGCGGTTGAATTGTCACAACGATATATTACGGAACGTCATTTGCCGGATAAAGCAATCGATTTAATTGACGAAGCAGCTTCCAAACTTCGCATGGAAATTAATTCAAAGCCGGAAGAACTGGATGAGTTAGAGCGCCGTATTATGCAGCTGGAAATTGAAAGAGAAGCCATTAAACGCGAGAATGACACCAAAAAACTGGAAGTTTTAGGGAAAGAATTGGCCACTTTAGAAGAACAACGAAATGCTTTCAATGCAAAATGGCAGGCTGAAAAAGACATCGTGGAAGGAGTTCAGAAAACCAAAGAAATGATCGAGAACCTGAAACTGGAGGCCGACCAGGCTGAGCGTTCGGGAGATTATGGAAAAGTAGCTGAAATCCGCTACGGAAGAATCAAAGAAGCAGAGGCACAATTGGAAGAAGGGAAGAAAAAACTGATCGAATTGCAGGCTAACTCCAAACTCATCAAGGAGGAAGTCGATGCCCAGGAAATTGCGGATGTAGTTTCCAAATGGACTGGAATTCCCGTTTCAAAAATGGTTGAAAGCGAAGTTTCCAAATTACTCAGACTGGAAGATGAGCTCGGGAAACGGGTTGTCGGACAGGAAGAAGCCATTGAAGCTCTTTCCGATGCAGTAAGAAGAAGCAGAGCCGGATTACAGGATATGCGCAGACCGATCGGTTCGTTCATTTTCTTAGGTCCGACCGGTGTGGGTAAAACCGAATTGGCAAAAGCATTGGCCGACTTCTTGTTCAACGATGAAAATGCCATGACGCGTATTGACATGTCGGAATACCAGGAAAAACACAGTGTAAGCCGATTAGTAGGAGCGCCTCCGGGATACGTTGGGTATGATGAAGGAGGGCAATTAACAGAAGCCGTTCGCAGAAGACCCTACTCTATCGTTTTGCTCGACGAAATTGAAAAAGCCCATCCGGATGTTTTCAATATCTTGCTGCAAGTATTGGATGACGGACGTTTGACCGACAACAAAGGAAGAACGGTGAACTTTAAGAATACCATCATCATTATGACTTCCAACATGGGATCACATTTGATCCAGGAAAGTTTTGAAGGTGTAAAAGAAGAAAATCTGCACGATGCTATGGAAAAAGCAAAATTCAAAGTGCTGGAATTATTGAAACAAACCATTCGTCCGGAGTTCCTGAACCGTATTGATGAGACGATCATCTTTACGCCGCTGAACAAGCGATATGTGAGACAGATTGTGCAGCTTCAGTTGGATCAATTGAAAAAGATGCTTCTTGAAAAAGGAATTAAAATGCACATGACCGAAGAAGCTAAAGCACATTTGGTTGAAGCAGGCTACGATCCTCATTTCGGAGCAAGGCCGGTGAAACGTGTAATCCAGAAACAAGTGCTGAATGAACTGTCCAAAGCATTGCTCGGTGGAACTTTAGATACTTCACTGACAGTAGTCATGGATATCTTCGACGGCAAAATCGTATTTAGAAAACCAATTTCCCAGGAAGAGGAAATTGATGCAGAATTATAAATAAGTAGTAGTAGTAGTTTAGTTTTAGGTGTAAAGTAGGGTCGGAAAATTTTCCGACCCTACTTTTTTGTGGTTTATTTTAAAGAGATGAAATGGCATTCAGGAAAATTTTGAATTCTGATTTTCGCATTTTGAATTCTGCTACTTTTGATCTTCCAATCTTTCATACATGAAACGCAAGCGCAACTGGTCCAAAATCATTAAACGAACACTTCTACTCAGCTTTTTATTCGGATTGTTTTGGTTCTTCGGGGCCAATTGGGCCATCGAATCCAATGCAGAAGGGAAAATCTTCGACAAAGTAAGCAACTGCCCGAAAGTGAAAGTTGCACTCGTTTTAGGCACTTCCCGAACCAATAAACAGGGCAACGACAATCTTTACTTTTCTTACCGGATCAAGGCTGCCGTGGAGTTATACCGTGCCGGAAAAGTCAAATACATCCTGGTAAGCGGAGATAACAGCATCGCAACTTATGACGAACCTACCGATATGAAAAACGCCCTGGTAGCTGCCGGAATTCCTGCAAACCACATTTTCCTGGATTACGCCGGATTCAGAACACTTGACTCTATGGAACGAGCTTTGAAAGTATTCGGTCAGAAAGAAGTCATTGTTATCTCGCAGCGTTTTCACAACGAACGTGCAATTTACCTCGGAGAGCATTTCGGGATGACTGTTTACGGATACAACGCACAGGATGTCGCTAAAATGGGCGGTTTCAAAACCAAAGTCCGCGAGCGCTTTGCCCGCATGAAAGTATTTTGGGATATTGTTTTCGGAGTGGATTCCAAATTTCTCGGACCACAAGTGAAGATCGGTTAGTTCCATGAAAAATTATCAATTATGAACGACTCAGTTATCAAGAGGAACTTCTCCTTGATAATTCATAATTGATAATTCCAGGTTACCTCCCCATCACCGACAAAACCTGCATAATATCTTCCGGTTTTGAAGTACCGATTAACAGTCTTCTTCCATCCTTAAACACCAGCTGCAGGCCCATTCTTCCGGAAACATTGAGTGCTTTTCCTTTCCCGACAAGACTATACCGGATTCCCCACCCGCCATATTCCGCTATTGGAGAATACTCTCTTAAATAAACTTCTTCCAGGTCTTCCCACCGGTAGTTCCTGAACTTCAACTGAAACGGATAGAATCTAACAGCTATTCCATTATCGGAAATCCGTGTTTCCAACTTCATAGTAAAGAATAAAAGCGAAAGGATCAGCATGAATAAAAATCCTATCAACAAGGCCGCATTATCCACTACACTGTCCCCAAAAGGCTCTCCAAACAACACCTGTGTCACAATGAAAAAGCCCATTAAACCCTTAATTCCTGCAAATATAAACCACAGCCACCACTGTCTGAATTTCTGTATCTCCGAAAACCTCTGATAATCTCTCATTATTTTCTTATTGATTTATAAATTATTCGTTGCTCACTTCAAACTTTCTTCACACAATCACATAAATAACCTTTCCTTCAAAAGGCAATCATTCAAACTATCCGTAATTAAAAGAGGTTCATTGGTAACGTGAATAATATCAAGTGAGTCATAAAGTGCTAACTCAAATATAACACATTTGGATTAATTCTGAAATAAATTTAACGGATATCAATCCTTTAACTTGAGATACAACCGTAAAAACCTGGAAAATAGAATTTTACAAAATAAAATACCAATAAGATTGCAAAGAGATTTACCTGCAAAAACAGGAAAGCAGCCCGATAAACTATTCAGTTAGTTTATCCAGCATGAATAAATACGGCTCCAATTGATGGTTCAAAAAGATCGCTTTCCGATCCTGTGGGAACTCAGCATAATACTCCAAATCCGGATACAAAATAATGTAGTTGCCACAGCGGGTAAACGCAGAAGAACTCATCAATACCGGAGGCTCAAACCCTTTCAGGCTTTTTGTCATCCGCTTCCCTAGTTTCTTTCCAAGATTTTTCTCAAAACTTCGCTGTGATTTCCGGGAAGGACGATCCATTTTGTTATACATGCTTCGAACTACCAGCCTTGGAAGTAACGGCAATTTCTTCATGGCTTTTTTCGCATCTCTGAAAGGATTGATTGCATTAAAATCATTGACGGTTTGAATCGAGAACGGGGATTCAGGTACCCAGTCCAGTGCATTTACGGTATTGTAAGCCCAGCCCTGCTGGGTCATTTTCTCATAGTAATAAGCGAAATATAAATTCCCGGGCTTGGGTGCTGCGCTGCAATAAGTTTTGAAGCGGACGTCAGCAGGGATGATCCCATTTTCCTGCATGATTAATAAGTGAGCAGTAAGCAGATAAGCCAATGCTCCGCCCTGACTGTGTCCTGTAATGTAAAACTCCTTCTTTCCCTGATCTATCTGAGCAAAAAGCAGCGAATCCATATCTTGCCACAAACACCCCAGTGCTGTCGTCCAACCTACGTGCACCAATGCTTTCGGATCTTTTGACAATTCATAATGAAAAGTGTCTTTTTCACTGATCCTGATCCATCCTTTTGCCGGTACCATTCCCGCATAAAAGTTAGCTCCCCAGCTGGAAAAAGAACTGGTTGTGCCTCTTAAAGAAAGAACTCCTACTCCGTCTTTATCTTCCCAATAATCCCACTTATTGTCGAAACCCAAAGTCGGTGAGCGGTACTTAAACAGGAAACGCTCGGGTCCCGGCAGTGAATCCCACATCAAAGAATCCACAAAACGAAAATTGACTTTCAACAATTCAGCTGCTTCTGATTTATCATATCCCGGTTTCAACTGGGCATGAGAAAAAACCGGAAGGAAAATCAGCCCGAAAATGGTCAGTGCATTTTTCATGGGATCAAATTAAATGAGTCAGATAATCAATAATGGTGAGGACATGTTCTTTTTGCGCATTCATCAGGCGGCTGGTGTAGGTAAGCGAGTGAATGCTTCCGCCTCCGCTGTATTCCTCCTGCATCAATTTACCGGTCAAAGCGCGCTCTTTTTCCATGAGTACTTTCCAGTTAGCTTGCCAGGAAATCACTAATTCCCGGTCTTCCGGATTCATTTTATCCAAAAGAATAGTGTAATATTTATCAATCAATAATTCATATTCGGAAGCACAGGCAAGCGCAGCTTTGTTCATTCCTAAAGTAGTGGCGTCCGCATCCAGCTGCTTGAGGTACAAATTTTCGACTATAAAAGTATCTTTAAAGAACAAACGCTGAATTGAATCCCCGAATTCACTTATCCCTTCCATAAATGTTGCTTTCTCTGCTAAATTCCTGGCTTTTACAGTTAATCCTTCACGCCATTTGGTTTTCATGTTTTCCATTTCGGTATCGGAGACCTGTGCAGAAAGGGAAGAACCGCTAAAAAGAATTAATAAGAAGACAATTCGGGAGATCATGTTTTTTATTTAAAAGTATAAAATCTAACAGATTTAAACCAAAATAAAGAAACTTTCCTTCAAAAAAGGAAATCAAAACGCATTGATGACTATTTTATTAATTTTAATTCAAAATTACGTTTAGCGCTACCTTACTTATGAAACAAAGAATAGCTGTCCTTGCAGCATTTTTCACTTTACTTTGGACATTTTCCTTTTCACAAACAGAAAAACAGCTTGATTCCATCCTGGTTGTATGCTCAAAAATGAAAGACGACACCAGTAAAGTCATCTTTCAAAATGAGATTTCCTGGTCCTTCAAATATTCACATCCGAAACAAATGGAAAAATTGCTTTTCGGGAATGTGAAACTTGCTAAAAAACTGAAGTACAATCCCGGGATCGCTTTGGCTTACAAGAACCTTGGAATTCTAATGGACGAAGCCGGAAACATACCGAAATCGATCGAGTGCTATCAGTTGTCTATTCGCTATTACAAAAAAGCGCATGACGAAATGGGAGTTGCAAAAAGTGAAGCCAATATCGGGATCCTTTACCGCGATCTGAAGCGTAACAAAGAAGCCATTGAAAAATTCCACGCCTCCAACAAAGTTTTCATCCGGAACAATTTCCTGCAGGGACAGTTGATCATTTACGAAAACATCAGCATCTGTTATGAATTCGAAGACCAACTGGATTCGGCGACAATTTACATCAAAAAGGCCATGGATATTATGAACCGGCTGGGAAAGGTTGATCCGGACGTTTATGGGAATTACGCCAATATTTTCATGAAACAGAAAAATTATCCGAAAGCCATCGAATACTATGAAAAAGCCATTGCTATCCTGGGATCTGCATCAAAAGGGACTACCTGGACGGACAATTTAGGACTGGCTTACTATGAGCAAAAACAATATGCAAAAGCACTTCCGCTTATCGAGGCAAGTATCCGGAATGCCAATAACATATACAACGCAAACGTCATGGCTACGCATATGCACCTGGCCAATGTGCATCATGCCATGGGAAATGATAAAGCTGCTTTCGATGTCCTCAAAACCTATATAACTATCAAAGACTCTATTTTCTCATTGGAAAATGCGCGTCAGCTTTCCGAACTAACCGAAAAATACCAATCAGAAAAGAAGCAGATCCAAATTGAGAACCAGAAAAAACAGATCAAAAGCGAGCAAACCCAAAAATATTTCTTCGCAGCCAGCATGATTGTTTTCATTGGACTTGGATTCTTATTGTTCCGTTCTCTAAAACAGAAAAACAAAGCAAATAAAATCATCCTGGAACAAAAAAACCTGGTAGAAGATCAGAAAGACGCTTTGGAATACAAAAACCGGGAAATCCTTGATTCGATCACGTATGCGAAACGCCTCCAGGATGCTATTTTACCTGCTGTTGATTACTGGCATAAAACCTTACCCGAAAGTTTCATTCTTTACAAACCGAAGGATATTGTTGCCGGGGATTTTTACTGGCTGGAAAAACATACGGTTTCGAACGGCTCCGTTTCGGAAGATTATTTGTTCTTCGCTGCCGCTGATTGTACGGGACATGGCGTTCCCGGTGCAATGGTAAGTGTCATCTGCTGCAATGCACTAAACCGCTCCGTTTTGGAATTCAACCTGGTTGAACCCGGAAAAATACTGGACAAAACACGAGAACTGGTTATTTCTACCTTCAATAAAAGCGCTGAAAATGTAAAGGACGGAATGGATATCAGTTTGGGCTGTTTGAATGTCAAAACCAAAGAGCTACTCTGGTCCGGAGCGAATAATCCGTTGTGGATTGTTCCTGCACAAAGCCATGAAATCATCGAATGGAAACCGGACAAGCAGCCAATCGGGACTTATACTGATGAAAAACCGTTCAATACGCATTCCATGTTTTTGGAACCACATACTACGATCTACTTATTCACCGACGGTTACGCAGATCAGTTTGGCGGTGAGAACGGAAAGAAATTCAAATACAAACAATTCAAAGAATCCATTCTGGCCATTCACAACCGTCCGATGGAAGAACAAAAAGAACACCTGGAAACAACCTTCGAGAATTGGAAAGGGGAATTGGAACAGGTGGACGATGTTTGTGTAATCGGGATACGAATTTAATGTTTCCCTCCAATCACCCATTTTAAATCCACAAAAACAGTTCGTGGTTTTGGCGGACCATACACGAAATTACTGTCTCGGTACTTGGTGGTGTCGAAATCGCTTTGATAACTGTCAAACAGGTTTTGGACTCCGGCTCCTATCCTTACTGTTTGTTCAAATTTATGGATGTGTATCGCTCTTTCTGCCCGGATTCCTACATCCCAAAAGGATTTCGTTTTCAGAATAACATCGTGGTCCAATTCAGGAGCACCTCCGAAATGCGGAACCAGCATGCTTCCGGTATACACGCAGCTTACCGAACCCGACCAACTTCCCTCCGGGAAAATAGAAATTGTGGATGAACCGTATAAATTCGGAGTTCTCAGGAAAGCTTTAATCGGTTCCACTTCCAGCGACCATTGCTGCGCTTCCGTAAAACGCGATTCCTGGTAAGTTACATTCACATCAACCTGCAGATACTTATCCCAGCGTACCCGAACGGATTCACTCAAACCACTTACTTCCGCATTCGAACCATTGGTTCGCAAGAGCAGGGTTTTGTCCGGATCATCACTCGGAATTTCGTTCAAAACAAAGGAATGAAGCAATTGTGTGTGAAAAAACGTAAATTCGGAGGAATACAACATGCGCTTCCTTCTTCGATTCCAATTTACCTGTGCAGAATAAGCGTGTGATTTCTCGCTTTTCAAATCTTTATCTACGCGAATCTGGGAAATTCCGCCGTTCGCAAATGCAATGTGCATATCTGTTTCGAAGACCTGTGGTGCTTTAAAGCCGTTTCCATAAGACAGGCGAAACTGCCATTGCCCGTTCGCTTTGAACAAAACTGCGGCTCTGGGAGTCACTATCAGGTTCTGAAGGTTGGAATGGTTGGTTGTTCTTAATCCTGCCACAAATGACCAAAGCTCACCCAAATCCAATTGTTCCTGTAAGAAACCTGCAAATTGCGTAATGTGCTGATTGATGTAATAATCGTATCCCCGGATTTCGTCCTGCATGAAGTCATAATAATGCTCCACACCTCCAACCAGGGTCGATTTACTCTTCTCCCCGAAGCGCTGTGTAAAATTGAATTGAAGTCCCGACTGCCAGGTAATGTTGTTGGTTTTTCCCCATGCCTCTGCATGGTCCAGGCCTGTATAGTGATGCCTGTTTGTTTTTTGATATCCGGTATATGCCTGGAGATTCCATTTCTTATTGCGTGATTTCCATAATCCGGAGAACTGCCCGATGCTTGTAATCTGATTTCTGAATTCACTTTGATCCGCCTGCTGCGGATCTCCGTTCCAAAACTGTCCTCCCTGCCGCTGTTCATGAAGGACCCAAAAATCAGCATGCAGTTCAACGGATCTGCCAATATTCCGGAAAGCATTGATTCCCAGCAAAGAATTGTTTACCCTTGGAATTTCCGTAAAACCATCTCCGTTACGGTCGTACCCATCCCGGAATTTATTCATCCCGGAGAATAAAAATCCGCTCTTTTTGGATTTGGAAACAAACCCTCCGTTCAATTGAAAAGCCTGTTCTACCGGCCCGTTCGGGATTAGGGAAAGCTTGTCTGAAACTTCGATAAAATTGTATTCCGGGTGTTTGGTAATGATGTTGATTGTTCCTGCAATGGCGTTCGAACCATACAGAACAGATCCGCCTCCGTTTACAACTTCTATCCGGTCTACAATGTTTGTAGGAATTTGTTCTAATCCATATAAACCCATCAGGGAAGAAAATAAAGGCCTTCCATTGATCAGGATCTGGGAATAAGAACCTCCCAAACCGTTCATTCTTACTTGTGTGTAGTTACAAGTCTGGCAATTTGTTTCCATACGGATACCGGGAGAGAATTTGAGCGCATCGGAAATAGATGACGCGGAAATAGCTCTGAATAATTTTTGATCCAGGGTAGAAACGGAAATAACGCTGTTCTTTTTAGATTGAGCAACACGGCTTCCCGTAACAGTTATTTCCTCTATTTCTTTCAGCGAATCAGGAAGTGTTCTTAAGGAATCAGAGTACTGATTCTGACTCATTGTAACAAATGAACTTCCCCAAAAACCGAAAACAAGTATATACTTCACAAAAATTATTTTACGCAAATATAAAACTATTTTTAGTCTTGTCTAAAATTATTTTAAAACAATTCCAAAAAGCTTGATTCGTACATACAAAAAATGGGACAATTGCCCCATTCATCTATTTTAAGAAATAAAAATAATCATCTGTTCTTCGCGAGCTTCCTGGTGTGCTACGCAAACTCCGACAATTCTATCCAGCGCTCGGTTTTTTCATCGATTTCAGAAACAATGGAATTCAGTTTCTCACCGGCTTCCATCAATTGTTCGGTACTTGCACCGGCATCCGAAAGGACATTCGTCCATTTCATTTTTTCTTCTTCCAGGCGCTCCAGGTCTTTCTCGATCTGATCGAACTCACTCTTTTCTTTAAACGATAGTTTGCGCTTCTCTTTCGGAGCTTCTTCTGAGATCTGTTTCACTTTCACTACTTCAACCGGCTTATCATCTGCCTGCTTCTCTTTTTTGTAATCCGCCGCAGTTTGTTTTCGGTATTCGGTGTAATTCCCGATGATATCTTTGATCGCTCCCTGTCCTTCAAAGACGAAGAGGTGGTCCACCATTTTGTCCATGAAATAACGGTCGTGTGAAACTACGATCAAACATCCTTCAAACGTTCTCAAGTAGTCTTCCAGAACGCTCATTACAAAGATGTCCAGGTCATTTGTAGGCTCATCCAGGATCAGGAAATTCGGGTTGGCCATCAAAACGGTCATCAGTTTCAAACGGCGTTTTTCTCCGCCACTCAATTTGTGTACAAAGTTATAGTGCATGTGACGCGGGAATAGGAATTTTTCCAGGAATTGAGCTGCGGAAAGCTGGCGTCCTTTTTCCAGAGGAATGAACTCGGCGATATCGCGGATCACATCAATCACTTTTTTGTCTTCATCCACTTTGATCAGTTCCTGGCTGTAGTAGCCAAAAACAACCGTTTCCCCGGTTACTACTTTTCCTTTATCAACCTCTTCTCTGCCCTGTATCATATTCAGGAAGGTCGATTTCCCCGTTCCGTTATTTCCCACAATTCCCAAACGTTCCTTGCGCTGGAAGTTGTAGGAGAAATTATCCAAAATGATCTTATCCCCGTAAGATTTCCCGATTTTATGCAATTCCAGGATTTTAGAACCCAAACGCTCCATTTTCACGGGGATATCGATCTCGTCTTCATCAATACGCTGACTGGCTACTTTTTTAACATCCTGGAAATTCTCAATACGTGCTTTTTGCTTCGTACCACGAGCCTTCGGTTGTCTGCGGATCCAATCCAGTTCTTTCTTGAAGGTATTTCTGGCTTTATCGATTGTGGATTGAAGCTGTTCCTGGCGTTCCGCTTTTTTCTCCAGGTAATACGAAAAGTTTCCTTTGTATTTATAGATTGTTTTGTCTTCCAATTCATAGATCGTATCACAAACCACTTCTAAGAAGTAGCGGTCGTGAGTCACCATCAAGATCGTAGACTTGGATTTGGACAAGTATTCTTCCAGCCATTCGATCATGTCGAGGTCCAAATGGTTGGTTGGCTCATCCAGGATTAAAAAATCCGCTTCGGCAACCAAAACCTGGGCAAGTGCTACCCGTTTCTTCTGTCCCCCGGAGAGACTTCCTACCAGCAAACTCGTATCATTCAATTTCAGTACAGAAAGGATCTGGTTCACCTTCACTTCCATGTCCCAGGCATTCAGTTCTGTCAGTTCTTCATAACAAGCATGAATTGCCTCTTCATTTCCTTCGCGCAATGCCTGGTTGTATTTCTTCACGATTTGCAGCTCAGGCATATCGTGTGAAAAAACCGCTTCCAGGATCGTATGGTTATCATCCAGGTTTTCCGTTTGCTGCATAAAAGCTACACGCAGGTCGTTTCGGTAAACAACACGACCCGAATCAATTTGTTCCAGGTTCATCAAACAACGCAGCAAGGTTGTTTTACCATTCCCGTTCTTTGCCACAATGGCCACTTTATCTCCCTGGTCAATCCCGAAAGTAATATCTGAAAAGATTACGCGGTCCCCGAAGGATTTCGTCAGGTTTTCAACGGAAAGAAAATTCATGTTTGTTTGATTTTTTTTGAGGTGCAAAGATAGACTATAATTACGAGGTCCGAATTACGAATTCCGGATTTTATAAATAACTGAATATTTTTTCTTAACTTAATAAGAAACACTATTCATATGGCGGAAAACATTATTCAAAAAAAGAGTTTCGAATTTGCAATACAGGTTGTAGAAACCTATAAATACTTAGTAGATGAAAAAAGAGAGTATGTTCTTTCCAAACAACTCTTACGTTCAGGAACTTCAATAGGAGCAAATGTCTCTGAAGCAGCTCGTGGACAATCTACCAAAGACTTTATACATAAACTTCAAATTTCCAGGAAAGAAGCAAATGAAACATTGTATTGGTTGAATTTACTTGAGGCTACCGATTTCATACAGCAAGAAGATTCTCAAAAATTAACCAAACAGTGTGATGAATTATTGAGAATTCTAACAGCAATCATTAAGACTACTGAGCTTAAATTATCCTAAAGACCTGTGATTGATCCACTAACCAAATTCTCAAATTCGGAACTCGGACCTCGGAATTCGGAATTATCTCAAGCGATTCAAAGAATCAATCGTCTTCTTGTCTTTGCGAACTCCGCGAATTCCTAAGAACACAAAAACAAACGCAATAGCATGCGAATAGAATGTAATACCAAAAGAAAGATTTGTTGCCGCTTCACCGCAAGTTGTACACTGTGAAGGCTCTACTACAGCACCCAAAACGATCCATACAGTACTAAAAATATTCAGTATCAGTAAAATCCATCCTAAGAAAATCTGACGGTGGCGCATTTTGAACGAGAATATAATCATCAACGCAAAAACAATCTGCACAACCGAAAGCATCCAGAAATCTACTTTTTTAAAGACATCCTCCCCTTTAAACAATTTATAAGCTGTTGCATGAAAATCATCTGCCTGGTGGTAAGCGAACAGATCTGTTCCGAAAAGGGTTGCCGCAACCAATAGAGTTGCCAATAAAAAGTAAACGGTTTGTATGCGCTGGATCATGTTTTTCTCAATTTGCCTCAAAGATATCATTTTAGGTCCGTTTCAATTCTATTCCACCACATTTTAATCAATGATACCCGGGACTTTAAATCTTTTTAAGAAAATTTATGGAAAACCATCTTAGATTGCATCTTGCTTACCGACAACAATTTAGAAACCAAAATGCAGCTGCTATGAAAACTTTCGGAATTCAAACACCTTGTACGGAAGATTGGAACGGAATGACTCCGAGTGAAAAAGGAGCTTTCTGCCAGAAATGCGCTAAACACGTGCATGATTTCAGTACTAAATCCAATCATGAGATCAAATCGACTTTGCTGGAATTGAGCGGTGAATCGCTTTGTGTGCGGATGACCACCCGTCAGGAGGATGAACTCAATGCAGAATTTAAAGCCTGGCTTTCTTATAAAAAACGTAATCCACAGCAATTATTTATAGCTGCATTGCTGATTGTTTTCGGACTGGCACTTTTCAGCTGTGAAGATGAAAGAGACCAGCGTAAAATCGAATCTGTGCAGCAGATCGCCTACAATATCGCTTCTGAACAAACGGATAAAATGGAGACCGCACCGGCAATTGATTCGATCTCGGAACCCGCACCTCCGGAAATCATACAATCTGAGGAATATTATACTGTAGGAGCTTACTACGTGCCATTTGTTCAAGCACCGCCACCGGAACCAAAAGCAGAAGAAATTATTAAGGAACACATTCTCGGTGGAATCGGTTCTATCAGCTATGCTACATTTTTAGAAGAAACCACCAAAGATGTGGAACTGGATGAAAACGGTGTTCCCTATCCGACTGAATTCAGGGCACTAACCTTCCCAAATCCTGCAATAGAAAGTACCACACTGGAAATCCAGGTTCCGGAAAAAGAGCGCATGGATATCCGGTTATACGATGCCGGTGGGAAGTTTATCCGCGAAATCCATTCGGGGAAGGTTTCCAAGGGCACATTCCGCCTGCAAATTGACCTGAATGACCTGAACAGCGGACTCTACCTCATCATTATTCAATCCAAAGAATTTAAAGAAACGGTGCGTGTGGTAAAAAACTAAAGAAATAACAAACGGCCGGACCACTTACACTAATCCGACCGCTCGCTGCTACCTAACCGTTATACTTAAACTAAAGTGGGAATCGGGTCATAGGTTCTTAATGTGCTGCATATAAAATATAGGATCCTGAAACCCAGGAATTGGATGCATAATCCCAGAAACCGTCCCAATCTCCGGTAGCAGGTGAACTTGCATTTCCATCTCCGTTGGTATCGCCGCCATTGGCATCGTCTTTATAAGATGTGAATATGACACCGGCTCCCATGTTGATATGATTGTCCGTTCCCTTTGCTATTCCATAGGAAGACTGAGTAAACTTCAGAATGACATTGTTACCGATGTTGACATTACGAACAGCACCGCTTCCACCGCCGCTAAAGTTTGTTAGCAAAACATACGGTACTTCCGAAACATTGTAGCTAACCGATTCACCGATCCCACCCCACATAAAGATCCCGTTCCGGGTATTCTTTTCCGCCGGGTTTGAAGGATTATGGAAAGTATTATTGGGATTTACGGTATAATCGAAACTGCAGTAAAGCGGTCTGTCATTGTCGTAAAACACGTTNNCTTGGATTGCTTTGAGTATGTGCAAAAGTACAATGATCAAAAGTAAATGAAGGACCGGCAACAGAAATCACAACTGCATTGTAGTAACCACCGTCATTTCTCCCGGAATACAGAATATCACAGTAGGTAAATGTATTCCCGTTCCCGCCGTTCAGGTAAATATTCAGCCAATCGCCTCTTTGTGCGGTAGTTGCAGTTCCATCTCCGTTAGAATCCCCGCAATAACTATCATCCTTGATGGAAGTAAAAGTGACGTGCTGGGAAGCTGTTCCGCTCGCAGCAATTTTCCCGGAATTGATGACTTCGAATTGCCCGTCAACATCCAGTTTGATGATTGTTCCCGGTTCGATTGTAAGAACAGAAGTCACGGTAACCTGCTCTCTTACAACGTACACATTCCCTGCTGTCCAGGTTGTAGGTGTGGAAATCGTGGTGCCCACCCCATTTGGGTTTACTTCTACAACATTACAACTTGTCGGATTTGGTGCCGGGATAATTTCCTCGGGTTCCGGATTATTTTTTTTACATGAAACAACTACCAACAACAGCGGCAAAAAGGCCAGCTTCACGAATCTAATCTTTCTCTTCATAAACTTTGTTTTGAGCAAAATTAGCGGGTGAATAAGCGTCTGTCAATCAACCATTCGGTTCATTTTACAGAAATTCAAAATGTTGAATTCAAAATTCAAAAAACTCACCTTCAACGTATTTAACAATGAAATTTTGCATTTTGCATTTTGCATTTTGCATTTTGCATTTAATTTATTTTCCATACAACTTGTTCACCGCTTCGGTTTTATTCTGTACCTGCAGTTTTTCGTAGATGTGGTTTAAATGGCGTTTTACGGTACTCAGGGTAATGTTTAATTGATCTGCAATTTCTTTGTAGAGATAACCCTTACTCAATAAATCCAGGACTTCCCGCTCTCTTTTAGAGATCAGCTGCAGGACAGGATTTTCCACTTTACTGAAAGACTGCAAGACCTTTCGGGCTATTTTGGGCGACATCGGGCTTCCACCTTCATACAGTTCCATGATGGCCTCCACGATTTTCTCCGGAGCGGTATTTTTAAGAATGTACCCGGTTGCCCCCGCTTTCAAGGCTTCAAAAACCTGGTCGTTGTCTTCGTAAATGGTGAACATGATGAACTGGATTCCCGGGTCTATATTCTTTAGTTCAAAAACGCATTCTATGCCGTTCTTCCCGGGAAGATTGATATCAGTAATAACCACATCGGGCTTTAATTTCGGGATCTGTTCAATGGCTTCTTCTGCTGTTTCGAACGAACGTATCCAATGCAGGCGGTCGTCGCTTTCAATCACAGAACGCAATCCCTGCTGAATATCTACAATGTCTTCTATGATACAAATCCCAATCATAACGGTTACAAATTACGCATTTAAACAATTACGGTACAATGAAACAAACGGTTGATTTTTTTCCTGGAGTTATCACTATGGAAGTATTTGAATTATCAGGAAAGCGGGATCTCGAAAAGCAATTCTACTCCACTCTCACTATTCTTCATTTTCATTGTGCCTTTCAGTCGGCTTATGCGTTCCTGCATGGTTTTCATCCCGTTTCCGTTTCTGTTTCTTTCCAATTCAGGTTTTAATCCTTTTCCATAATCGCGAATAAGGATGGATAGTTTCTCTCCCTCGGCATGGATCTGAATAAGCACTCGTTCTGTTTGTGCGTGTTTTACGATGTTGTGTAATGCTTCCTTAAAGATCAAAAACACCTGCCGGCGGATCTCTCCGGATATCTGCTGATCTTCCCGGAACTCATCCAATTCCATTTGAACTGAAATACGGCTGGTCTCAAAATATTCCATTGCATAACGGCGCAGGTAACTCATCAAATCGGCCAGGGAATCATTCTCTACTTTCATAGCCCAGATCAATTCACTCATATTCTTCACCAATTCCACCGAGGTTTCATGAATACGGTCCAACTCTGCGAGATTCTCCTCTTTTCGGATTGCCTCTTTACTTAAGTAGGAAATTTTGGTCAAACCACTTCCAAGGTCGTCATGCATATCATAAGCAATCCGGTCTCTTTCATTCTGCACGGCTTTTTGTCTTTCCAATATAGCCTGCTGTTTTTCTATTTTCCGCTGGAAATAAATGCGTGTTATTAAAAAGATAATGACTGCACTCAATAAAATAACCAGCAACTTGAACCACCAGGAACGGAACCAGGGTGTAGCGATCTCGAAACGCACCGGTTCTTCCAGGTAAATCCAGTTTTTGGTCCCCGGGACTTTTGCCCGAAGGTGGAATTTATAAGTTCCCGGAGGAAGTGACGGAAATATCACGCTGGAGTTCGTTCCGAGTGAGATCCATTTCCAATAGGAACCTTCCAGCAGGTAACTGTATTCGATTTGTTCTTTTCCTAAAGGGTTCAAGGTGGAAAAAGTAAACTGTACCGTATTTTGGTATGGACGAAAGTCATACAGTTTCACATGATCCAATGCTTGTTTTTGATTGGATACCAGGAATTCATCCAGGAAGACCTGCAATTTCCGGTTTTCTGTTTTTAAGAGCTTTTTTGGAAAGAAACGCAGTAAATAATTATCGGAGGCAATCCAAACAGTTCCTTTTTGGATATCAAACCAGGAACTTTGGTCAAAGTGCTCAGATGGAAAACCGTTTGCCAGTCCGAAATGCTGGACCGTTTTTCGGTCTGAACCAAGACATGCCAAACCTTTCCTTGTTCCAACCCACAAGCGCTGTTGATCATCGAAGGTAAGGTTGTAGACAAAATTGGATGGAATTCCCTCCTTCTTCCCGTAGAAGATCGTTTTTCCCGATCCAATATGATAGCACACCAATCCCATCCCCTCAAATCCAATCCAAATATTCCCAAGCTTATCTGCTGCCAGGCATTGGATAATGCTCTGGTGTTGTTTTTCAAAAATATCCGCGAAGTTGATCTCCTCAAAACTATCACTTGCTTTGATCCAATGTGTGAGGATCTGTGTCTTATTGCTCGAAAACCAGATATCCCCGTTCGGAGCTTCCGAACAACTGGTAAAATAAGATCCTGAAAACGATGCTTTATCTCTTGAAAAATGGATCGTTTTCTTAGTCACAGGATTGTATCTTACCAACCCTCCGCCGGAGTTACCACTAAACCACCATTCTCCTGTTCTGCTCAAAAAACCGAGACAAACAAGTTCCGACTGACTGAAATACTTCTTCAGGAAACTCAACTCCGTTACTTTATCCGACTGCAGGTTTACCACTTTCAGAATAACACCTCTTCCTCCATGAATTAATTGCTCTCCATCTCTGAAAACAAACCAGGAATCTTTCAGTTCCTTTTTGTGATATGGTTCAAATCGTCTGTTATGTTCCGAAAGGCGATAAGCTCCGTACCCATATTTTACAGCAATCAGCTCCCTGTCAGATATCCGGCACACATTCATCAGGGGTTCATCCGAGCTGGTTTTTAAATCCCATTCATCGATCAGGATACTGTTTTTATTCATTACACTCACACCTTTGTAAGTAGCAGCCCACAGGTTTTGGTATCGGTCGATAAATAAGTTTGTCACCAGTCCACTCGAAATAGAAAATGGAATCAGCGGATCATGTTTGAATGTGCTTGCCTGACGGGAAACGAGATCCAGGTGAGCGACTCCCTGGTTTCCGCAAACCCAAACCATATTCCTGTTATTTCCGTCCGGAATCATTTGGTTCAATAAACCGCACAAGTCTTTCTGCAGCATTCCGGCGTCCCAATTAAACAGTAGCTTTCCCTGGTAATCGGTTTCTAGTAGTCCTTTGAAGAAATTGAGAAAATAAATCCGCTTACGGAAACGGTCTACGTGCAGCACCTCATATCCGGTATTGAATAACCCGTCCCAGGGTAATTCCGGTTTAAACGATTCAAATTTCCGGGATCGGGCATCAAACATAAAAAACTCTTTGGCCGATGAAACAAGGTATTTCGAATTCCCAAGCAATTTCATTTGTATTCCAAATCCCTTTTTTTTCAAAGGCGGGATTATCGATTCAATAACCTTTAAAGAAGCATCCAGAATGAAAAGGGTATCGGTTGAAGAAACCAGGAAACGGTTATCTGATGTTCTTTCAACATTCAGCGTATGGCGGTTCCTTAGGCTTTTCACCGGGGTAAATTCCTGTGAGATACAATTGAGGATAAATGCTTTTCCGTTTCCGAGGGTTAGCAACATACGATTCGGGGCAACTTCGAAGAAAACCCGTGAATTATCCAGTACCTGTTTTTCTCCGAGTATTTCACTCGGATAGTAGGATTTGAAATTCGTTCCGTCAAACCTGCTGATCCCGCCCTGGGTAGAAATCCAATAAAATCCACGGCTGTCCTGGGCAATACCGCTGCAAACAGCTTCACATAAGCCGTCCTTAATCCCGTAGTTCATGAACTGTCCAATACCGGATTGCCCCAAAACATCAGGGGAAAGGAATAAAACCAAAAAGAATATCCACCTCAGCGGACTTAAAGTATACCTGTTGATCAGCAAACCGCAGTTTTGATTGTGAAGACCAAAACTACAATTTTAAAAAACAAGTTCAAAAGAGGGCAAGAAGATCCAAAAAATTCAAACGATTCACCCCGTAGTGATCAGTCGCGACTG
>DJFP01000297.1:9089-9754 GCA_002432565.1 Flavobacteriales bacterium UBA5869 | reverse complement strand
ACCCAGCGAACCAAAGCAGTTCCTTCTTTAGAAGTCAAACGGATGAAGTATACTCCAGGAACCAATGAATCGGTATTGAATTCCAATTCGTTTGCAGATTTCTGAACAGCAGTCAACGCAATTTCTTTCCCGTCAACACCTGCGAAAGCTACCTGGAATCCGTTCCATCCAGTATTCATGTTCAATACAACTGAGCTGGTTCCCGGGTTCGGGTATACGTTCAGGTTTGCAAGGATTGATTCTTCGATCCCTAAATATCCGTCTACTCCGTCGCAGTTCTCATCAACTCCGTTCCCGGCAATTTCCGTTGCTCCCGGATAGGCTGCTGCATTTGTATCGTCACAATCGTCATCGTTTGTTACATATCCTGTTGGCTGTACACAATCAGTTACAGAAGAAGCAGGATCTCCATACGTATCGTTATCTGCATCCTCGTAGTAAGTAACCTGTGTCAATCCTTCGTCTGTATTTCCGTCACAGTTGTTGTCAATTCCGTCACATACCTCTGTAGCAGAAGGATTCACCTGATCGTCTGAATCGTCACAATCTTCGTTGTTTGTAACCGATCCCGCAACCGGAGTACAAGAAATTGTTGCTACAGCATCTGCATCCCCGAATCCGTCAGCGTCTGCATCCGTGTAATACATTTCTTCTTCACCGATCTG
>DJFP01000297.1:0-9062 GCA_002432565.1 Flavobacteriales bacterium UBA5869 | reverse complement strand
TACCAAACAGCACCCGGGAATTCTTCATCATTCGCGTCATTACAGTCTGTGTTGTCAAGAACATATCCTGTTGGAGCAGTACATACAGTCTGAGAAACCGCAGGATCACCAAATCCGTCGCCGTCTGCATCTGCGTAATAAGTTTGAGGGGTTATTGTATTGATATTCCCGATCACTTTCACATTGTCATGACGGTAAGTAGATCCGGTTTGCCCGATTTCGGTAATGTACCATCTGAATTCAATTGCTGCTGTAATGTTATCAAATGCAGCACCTAAATCAATCGTATCCGTTTTGTACAGATCGTTCGGTAATTGCTTGGTTGCAATATCACTAGCAAAATTGTCTAAACTTGAACGTAAATGTACAATTGGAGTCAATCCTGTTCCACTTGTTTTGTGTGTAAAAATAATGCGGTTAAGATCCAGTCCGTAACAGTCGTCCGGTGTAACTGTAAAGTTAAAATACTGCGTTAGATCAACAGTTGAAGTTGTATTGAACCCGTTATAATTAAACACATTACTTGCAGCGGCGCAATTAATTGATCCTGCAGCACCATACAACCCAAATGAAACATTTGCCGGAGCATTAGATGCTGTATCAACCGGAACGGCACACGTATTACCCTGGAATTCGTAGGTTGCCAAAACAGCACCGATAGTATTCAAATCAGAACCGTTACAGTCCTCATCAATTCCGTTGTTTGGAATTTCAGTCGCCCCCGGATTAACAGAAGCAGCGTTATCATTACAATCTGTATTGTCCAATACATAGTTTGCAGGTGGAGTGCAAGCAACCTGAGAAACCGCAGGGTTTCCGTAAGTATCATTGTCTAAATCCTGGTAGTAAGTTTGTGCTGCTCCAATCGCATTGTCCGTATCATCACAGTCGTTAGCGTTTGAAACGTAGTTTGTTGGTGCAGAACAAGCAACTTGTGAAACAGCCGGATCTCCTAACCCATCATTATCGGTATCGGCATAGAATGTTGATCCGGTCGTAATTGCATTGTTTGTGTCATCGCAATCGTCATCATTGGTCACATATCCCGGAATTGGCGCACATCCTCCCTGTGAAACGGCAGCATTTCCGAATCCGTCATTGTCTGAATCCTGGTAATATGTGATCGATCCAACAATTGTCAGATTGATTGTAATAATACTGTCACACATTGCTGCGTTTGGAATCGTGTCCATATAGGTTCCACTCATCGTATAGGTTTCATCTCCGGAAGGAACTGTGTAAGATCCACAAGCTGTAGGAGAGATTGTAGATGTAGTGTTGTTTTTGATTGTCAGGTTGATGGTAATGATACTGTCACACATTGCTGCGTTTGGAATTGTATCCATGTATGTTCCTGAAGTTGTGTATGTTTCATCTCCTGAAGGAACAGTATATGTTTGACAAACAGAAGGAGAGATTGTAGCGGTTGTATTACAAGAAACAACTCCCGCCGGAGTTACATCAGCCCAAGTTGATCCGGCACGAATTTCATCGATTTCCAGGTTACCGGTTCCTGATGTTGTATTTCCAGCTTGTCTGAAAAAGACAGCTCCAAAACTAGTAAATGTTGTCTGGGTACCTGAATTATTCGTAACCGTAGGCGTAGGTTCAGCTGCACCTGGCACGGGATTTATAAATAAATCTGCAGTATAAGGGGATGTTGTCGTATTTAATTTTACAACTACCAAAACGGTTGTTCCAACAGGATAATCCGTTGTATATGTTTGGGTTGGTGTACCTCCGGTATAGTTTTGTACACCTAAATTAAATGTTCCTGCTACAGATCCCGTCTTAATAAAGACTCTTGGACCAAAAATAGTTACTCCTGTAGTTCCCGAAGTAGTGCTAAATCCAGTAAAATATTCGCCTGTAGTAGATAACCCTGTGGTATTGGAAACTTTTAGCAAAAATGAGAAATACCCCGTTCCGGAGATTCCGGTTACAGCTTTGTTGTAGTCCTGTGCATTTCCACTTACCAGGGTTGCACGATTACCTGTAGAGGTTTCCAACCCGGAATAGGACAAACTAGAGCCATTATCACTTGCTGATGTTAATACACTAATAGGTCCTGATGTTCCACTGTGAATCGACCAGCCATTGGCATCCAGTGTGGTTGAATAATTAAATTGATCTACAATTTGGGAAAATCCTAAACTGCTGAACAATAAAATAGGTATTAGTAAAAGTCTTTTCATTTTTTTGAAATTTTTCCCAAAGGTATGAAAAGAGGGGGGTATGTTCCTAAAATTTTTCGGGTTCAAAACACGGAAGATAAATTTTAGTAAAAAAATTAGTTTTTGATTTCCAGTAGGTTACAAAAACTAAATCGATTTAAATCCGGGTGTTATTAAATCATTAAGCTTTTTGCTGCTCCATCAATCGGGCCACATATTTGCCAATAATATCGAATTCCAGGTTGATTTTGGAGCCCACTTTAAATGCATGAAAATTGGTATGGTCATACGTATACGGAATGATGTGTACGGAGAATAATCCTTTTTCGGAATCCACAACGGTTAAACTCACCCCGTTTACGGTAATCGATCCTTTTGCAACGGTGGGTTGGTCAAAGTCGTATTTGAAGGTATATTTCCAGCTTCCGTTCAAATCATCGATGGAAACACAGGTCGCGGTGGTATCCACGTGCCCCTGAACAATGTGACCGTCAAGGCGCGCACCTAGCATCATACAGCGCTCCAGGTTTATTTTCGATCCTACTTCCCAGTCGCCCAGGTTGGTTTTGTCCAAGGTTTCCTGAATTGCTGTTACCACGTAAGAATCTCCATCGATCTTAACGACCGTCAGACAGCAGCCATTGTGTGCCACACTTTGGTCTATTTTTAATTCGTGGGTAATGGTTGATTTTACTGTAAAATGAACATTGCTTTGATCTTTTTCAATCGCAACAATGGTCCCAAGGGTTTCGATAATGCCTGTAAACATGCGGAATTACTTTGATGATGAGCGCTGCATCTGAGTTAGACGTGCTCTTAAGGCTATAAAGATAGCACACATTGCCCAAATGGGAACAGCTGCCTTGTCGGTATCTAAAAAATTATTCAGGAATCCGTGGATAAAATAGGTCGACAAGGAAATGATGAAGCCCATTAACAGGGTTTTGATTTCACGGTCTTCTGCCGGCCAGTCATTGTAAAGTGTAATACCTTCGTAAAAGATAGCCGCCACAATTGCCAGCATGCTCAGCATNNGCCAATGGCCCCAAATACTCACTGTGTGCATTTCCCATGTTTCCGAAGTTGGTGGAAATGATCGTCAGGTTCTCCGGACGCTGGAAACGGGCATACTCGAAGGAGTACATTCCCGGACCAAACCCAACCCACGGGCGTTCTTTAAACATGTCGATGGCGCAGTTCCAGCGATTGATCCGCTCCAGGTTGGATGCATCCGTGGTCACGTTCGTTGCACTTTGCAGGCGTTCACTGAATTCTTCGGTGGTATGCTCGTATTTGTTTCGCGCAAGGTCCTGTTGGATTGCATCCCAGGAAGCCCAGATGTAGATTCCTGCGACTATTGTTATTCCTGCTATCCAGGAGAATTTCACTTTGAAACGGATCAGCATCCAGATCACTAATCCCAAAAAGACACTCAACCAGGCTGCCCGGGTATAGCTGAAATAAAGTCCTAACAAGGAAATGACCATGAAGCCGATCAGGATGAATTGCAGTAAAGGGCTGTGTTTGCGTGAAAAGTAAAAAGAGAAGATCAACGGAACCACCAGGGCCACCAAAGCACCGTAAATGGTGTGATCTTTGAAGAACGGCCACATAACCCAGTGACTTTCCTTTTCCCCGAAACGATACGATGCGTGGACCAAAATCGTGTAGGTGATCGCAACGATCATGGCTGAAAGGAACAACCACAGGAACCAGCGGATTTTCTTCGGTTCGTAGAATATCGAACTGCCATAAAACAGCACCGGCACAATAAACCAGAGTCTCGCCAAAAGGAACTTTAATGAAGTAACCGTATTTTCACTGGTAATGGAAGTAAAGAAAACCCAAACCAGGTAGAAAACGACCGTCCAGACTATGGCCGAATTCCTTAAATAAACCGGGAAAACCCGGTACTTCAGGTTTTGAATCAATAAAAGGAGCATCGTTCCGAAAAGCAAGGGTTCCGTGGGTACAAACAAACCAAAACTATCGGTGTATTCTTCAATGTTAATGGACAAGGGTGTGGCCGCCAGGATAAAGAAGAAGGTATATTCCGTATAGAATAATGCGACGAAAAGAACGATCAGGGCATAAGGGATCAGTGGAATGTATTCGTTATCGAACCAAAATCCATAACCCAACAGACTTACAAAAAGAAGTCCGAGGATCAATACTACACTATTTTCCCGTAAAAAAGCCACTATTATGCCAGCTTGCGGATTTCTCGGATCTTATCCTGGATCAACAAAGCAAACACCATAAACACGAATGTTCCGAAGGTAGCCAGGAGCATAATAACCAAGCGTTTCGGTTTGTCTTTTTTATCGGCAACAACTGCACGTTCTACGATGAATTTGTGGTTAAACCGGGTATTTGCATCAGATTCAGCCTGCTCGTATGACAGAGCAAAATCTGCCAGTTTCATGATTTTCTCATTTCGAACATACTCTAATCCGTCGAATACCGCCCCAAATTCCAGGTTGACATCAATCCGTTTTTTTAAATCGGCTTTGTCTTCTGCGTTTTTTGCCTCTACGTAGGCCTGGAAAAGATTCGCACGACCTTCCAACGGAACAACACCCAGGGCAGCTAATGAATCCAACTGATCCAAAACCGCTTCTTTGTCTCTTTCCAGCTGTTCCTTTTTACGCTTGTTGATTTCAAAGGCAGGAACCGTACGTTCCATGACCATTTCATTCTTAACGGTATCGATCAGGTCTACGATCTTGTTTGCCATATCAGCGGCCAATTGCGGATCCCTATCCAATACATCAATCTGGATAGAACCATAACGAGTACGCACAAATAAAATGTGGCTGTTGTATTCTTTCACCAATTTATAATGCTTATTCGGATCATTCGGTTCAATCTCGTAATGTTTCATCAAATCGAACTGCTGCACAACTTTATCTCTCACTTTCGAAGATTGAAGGATCTGGATCAATTGTTCTGCTTGCTCTTCTTCACCAAAGTCCATGGATGAAGCTTTTGCATTTCGCTGTTCGGAAAAAGATACGGTACTGGTTGCCGCAGGGAATACAATAGCAGTAGAACGATACAAAGGTGTCATCAGGAAAGCGACAACGGTAGAAACTACCAATCCGGCTGAAGTAACAATGATCAATATTTTACGCTTAGCCCATAATGTAACGAAGAGATTCATTCGTTGTTCCTGCATTACCTTGCTGCTTTCTTCCATATCCAGTTTCAATTAAGTGTTGCAAATTTATCCCAAATTAGGCAATAGCCAAATTCTGGTAACTAAACGATAAAAAAAATCCGTTCAGGCCTTCTTCGGGGTTTACGGGTTGTGTCAGATTAACGTGTTTTTTATTTGAAAATTATCCGGCATCTAAAATTGAACTACTTTTGTTACTGACTGAATTATGATAAAGTACAATCCGAAAAGCTGGCTGGCATTAATATTCCACTTAACTAAAAGTGACACCCTTTCTATTCTTTGGAAAGAATTGATCTTCATTTTCATCTTCACGATGGGGATTGCCTTTTTCGAGATCCACTTTTTTTCAGATGCGGTAGTCCTGGAGAAATTGTTCTCGGTATACTCCATCCTGGGATTTGTGTTGTCACTACTTTTGGTTTTCAGAACGAATACGGCATACGACCGTTGGTGGGAAGGGCGCAAAAGTTGGGGCGCTTTGGTCAACGATTCACGCAATTTCGCCATCAAATTAACCGCTATGGAATTGTCTCCGGAAGACAATCATTTTTTTGGAAGACACATTGGTAATTTTGCTTTGTGCATTAAAGAACATTTGCGTGAAGGAACCAATTACGACCTGCTGGATATCACACCCGAAGAACACATATTCCTGGAAAAACTCGACCACATTCCTTCCGGGATCGTGGAGCTGATGTACAAGCGTTTGAACGACCTGAAAAAAGCAGGTACTCTTTCGGAAGAAGACTTGTTGCGCCTGGACCGAAATCTGAACGGATTTTTGGACTGTGTGGGTGTTTGCGAACGTATCAAGAACACTCCGATTCCTTACTCTTATTCGATGTTCTTCAAAAAATTCATTTTTTCTTATGTGGTTACGCTGCCGTTTGCTTTCGTGGTGAACTTCGGGTATTGGTCGTCGATCATCGCTACTTTTATTTTCTACGTATTGGTAAGTATCGAAATCCTGGCGGAAGAAATTGAAGATCCGTTCGGAACAGACGATAATGACCTTCCGACAGATGAAATGGCAGAGCGCATCCAGGGAATTGTAAAGACGATTTTGGATAAACCCTGATTAACACATCCGAGAGATGTCATACATCGCTTTTCCACGATAATTTCTCCGCATAAAATCTGAAAAAAAAAGCATTATCTTTGCGCCATGAAGCATATCCGCAATTTTTGTATTATCGCGCACATCGACCATGGTAAGAGTACCTTAGCAGATCGTTTGCTGCAAACAACAGGGACTATTTCTGATCGGGAAATGCAGGCGCAGGCGCTCGACGATATGGATCTCGAACGTGAACGCGGTATTACCATTAAATCGCACGCTATTCAAATGAATTACAAGTTTGAAGGGCAGGAATATGTTTTGAACCTGATCGACACCCCGGGACACGTGGATTTCTCTTACGANNCAAGGAATTGAAGCCCAAACGATCTCTAATTTATATTTAGCATTGGAGCACGACCTGGAAATCATCCCGATCCTGAATAAAATGGATCTTCCAAGTGCAAATCCGGAGGAAGTCACCGATCAGATTGTAGAATTGATTGGCTGTGATCCGAGTGATGTAATTCCGGCATCCGGGAAAACAGGTTTGGGTGTTGAAAATATTTTAAGAGCAGTTATCGAACGTATTCCAGCTCCTAAAGGAACAGAAAACGCACCGCTTCAGGCTATGATCTTTGACTCGGTATTCAACTCTTTCCGCGGAATTATTGCTTACTACCGTGTAAAGAACGGGGTAATTAAAAAAGGAGATAAAGTACGTTTCTTAAATACCGGAAAAGATTACAATGCCGACGAAGTTGGTATCCTGAAAATGGACTTAAGTCCCAAAAATGAAGTTCGTGCAGGGGATGTTGGTTATATTATTTCCGGAATTAAGACTGCCAAAGAGGTAAAGGTCGGAGATACAATCACGTTGGCAAACAATCCGACTACAGAAGCTATCAAAGGGTTTGAGGATGTAAAACCAATGGTATTTGCCGGAATTTACCCGGTAGAAACAGATGAATACGAAGAATTGCGTTACTCCATGGAGAAACTGCAGTTGAACGATTCTTCCCTGGTTTTTGAACCGGAATCATCCGCTGCACTTGGTTTCGGGTTCCGTTGTGGATTCCTTGGAATGCTTCATATGGAAATCATCCAGGAACGTTTGGAGCGCGAGTTCAATATGACGGTAATTACAACGGTACCAAACGTATCTTACTATTGTTATACGACCAAAAATCCGGATGACCGCTTTACCGTAAACAACCCGTCAGAATTGCCGGATCCGTCTACGATCGACCGCATTGAAGAACCATATATCAAAGCACAGGTGATCACGAAAAGTGAGTACATCGGTCAGATTATGACTTTGTGTATCGAAAAACGCGGAGAATTGAGAAACCAGGTTTACCTGACTCAGGACCGTGTGGAATTGACATTCGAAATGCCATTGGCGGAAATCGTATTTGATTTCTACGATCGTTTGAAGTCCGTATCCCGTGGCTATGCATCTTTCGATTACCATCCGATCGGGTATAAGGAATCAGATTTGATCCGCATGGACATGTTGTTGAACGGAGAGCAGCTGGATGCACTTTCGGCATTGGTTCACCGCAGTAATGCATACGATCTTGGAAAAAAGATCTGTGTAAAACTGAAAGAACTTATCCCAAGACAACAGTTCGAAATTCCGATCCAGGCAGCTATCGGTGCGAAGATCATTGCACGTGAAACGATTAAAGCTTTGCGTAAGGATGTAACTGCAAAATGTTACGGTGGTGATATCTCCCGTAAGCGTAAATTATTGGAAAAACAGAAAGAAGGTAAGAAACGCATGCGCCAGGTTGGGAAGGTAGAAGTTCCGCAAGAGGCATTTATGGCGGTATTGAAATTGAATGATTAAATAAAACCCGTCGAATTCGACGGATTTAAAAAACATATGTAGGGTCGTAAAATTTTACGGCCCTACCTGTTATAATTCCAAACGAAACCTCAACCCTGCCTGCACATACGGATAGAATCCGGTATTTATCCTATTCGATAAATCACGGGCAATTCCTCCCTGGATGTAATAATTCAATCGGTTTCTCCACGCTACTGAAAAACCAAGGTGCAGATTCACTTCGGAAAAAGATCGGTATTTCTTAGTGTAACCGGACCGGAATTCCGGCCCGAAATACGCTTTGATTTGTGTCGTAAATTTACTGTTCCCCAATTTCTGCCAAGGGTCCAGCATCCGGTTTGTCATCGTGCCGAAATCCAAAAAATTGAAATGATAATGCGCCGAATAAACCAATCCCAAACGGTGATTGAGTCCAACGTTTAGGGCCAGTTCGTGCTGTTTCAATTCATAAGCCAGACCCACAGAGATAAATGCTGTTGCAGTATCATTGTGGTAAAACGCATGTATCCCCGGATTAAAAGAGAATTCCCCCGGAAGCCCCAATTGGTCCCTTTGGTTGCCACAGAATATACCACCTACAGGTACCGGGTTTCCATCTTTAACCGGACAATAAGAAATCCGCTGCGGATTTGCAATGGAAACAGATCTCACATTTTTAATCCTGACCTTTGAGTAAAAATAATTGGCTTTTCTTTTTCCTCTTTTCGTTTCCCACTGGAGTTTCTCTGTTTTGTGGCTGTTATCCCACAGGTATTTGATTGCATAATAAGGTTCGTTCTCCTCCCTGAATTCTTTGGG
>DJFP01000068.1 GCA_002432565.1 Flavobacteriales bacterium UBA5869 | reverse complement strand
GTAATAATCGGTGAATTCTGATCGTTTCCTAGCGTTTGTACTTTTTTCGGTTTGTCAAAAATGGTCGGGGAAAGAACACCATTGAAAGAAGTTAATTTATTTCCGTTGTAATCTTCCAAATGTCCTACCACATGCATTTTAGTAAGAGCACGAACGGTATCTGCTCCATTAGAAATAGAGACATGGTTAATGGAATCCGTTACAACCTTCCATTTAGGCAGACAGATTTTCAGAGCCGGATCACCGATCAGGTTAAAACATCTTCTGTTAGGTGAAGTTCCCGAAGAATTTTTCACACGTCTCATGATCTCACCGAAAGCAAGCGGATCAAAATTGGCATCACGCTCAATCACGTGATTAAACAAACTTGCCACAACCAGTGTATTGATTGAGATGTAAACCGAACGGGTTGTAGTCATCAATGCAATGGAACCGCCTTTGGGATTCAAAGAAATCAACTCTCCGATTGATTCCCTTGAAGGATCATCGAACTTCGTAAATTCACAGGTCGAGGTCACAAATAAGCCCATTCGATTCAGGTTTGTCCAGGCATTTACCTGCGGAATGGTAATAATGCGCTCTTCTGCAGCGCCGACTTCACCTCCGTGGCCAATATAATTTGTAATCAAACTTCCTCTTTCCACGCGGTCTGTGATAGCATTCAACACATCCGGATAACGATGTCCACCTGTTGTAGAAACCTGTGTATAAGCATCGGAATAGATTTTTTCACAGTTCATTTCATTGGCATCACCCTGCACCTGGTTGAATGCAGGTTCAGCATCCGCCGTGACAAACGTTCCACCTTCTTCATCATCGGTAATGTTGGTATAAACTTGTCTCCAGTCACCGAACATATTGGCAGTTTCCCCGATACAACAGCTATTGGGATCGTTTGAAACAATAGGCGAGTTAATCCCGTTTTTCATGTAATGCTCAATCTTATCGACTTGTGTCTGGGCATGCGTGGCATTGGATATCAACAAACGCCCTACACCGATATCCATCAAATCCAAATCTCCGATGGATTCATTATTATCCATGAAACCGAAGTAATCATCCGTTACCAGTGCGGCAATGTGATTTTCCGAATTCAGGTATTCATAAGTCGGGATCATGTAGTTATTTCCGGCTACACGGTTCTTAGGATCGTAAGTAGCATCACCGAACAAACACAGGTATTTAGGCTGTAGCGCTGTATTTCCACCTGCACGCTCATAAAACATCTTCACGAACCTTCTGATAGCAGTCGCATCCTGGTTCCCTGATGAAAACTCGTTATAAACCTGCTCTACATCCACGACCAGTGTAGACAAGCCGTTTGACTGGTGCAAGCCTGCCAATCGGTTTGCCTGTCCCATAAACTGTTTCGGACTTACTATGATGTAATCATATTGGCCCAAAGCGTGCAAATCCTGGTTATCAACCTGCTTGATAAAACTTGGCTGAGCGAATCCGTTTTCGTTAAAAACAAAGAATTCTCTTAACGTATCCGTAGCCTGTTTGAATGAGAAGATGGTTCCGGCAAGTGTCCCTTCTATCAAACGAGGATTTGTCCTGGAACTCACATCCCATACCCGATGCGATGCATTCACACCTGAAACGTTAAACAAACTCACATTCCCCACTCCAACGGAATTCAAATCCCTGAACAACATGGAGCTCCCGAAAAACACCAGGTTTCTGCGCCCAACAATCTCTATATAATCCAAGTAAGCTTTTACAGAAGGATTCACCCGGTTTAATGTATACACCAATTCCACCGGAGAAGACGAAGCATTGAATAAAAATGATCCCGGAGTCCGGATATAATCCGCACTGGTAGAATACAAAGGTAAAGTATCCAATGGCACACCGTTGGAAGTTATCAGGAAATTATTCCCTCCTGAATTTGCATTTGAAGCTGCTGCATATTTTACCTGGATTGGAGTTGCCGGATCCACATTCGGAATATTAAACTTGAAAGACTGAGTCAGATTTGCATCAAATGATTCGCCATACCAGCGCTGTCCACCCTGAACCAGGTTCACCGATTCATTCTCGTGTGTATCGTAATAGGTGTATGAATTGACAATTTGGTTAGACGGCAGGGATGATTGGGGAAGGGTTTGGATACGAAGCGGCAGATCCGTTTCATCCACGTGGATAAAATAAGTATTTACAGCGCTGTAAATATGCATTTTACGACTGTAATTGGTTCCTGAACCGCGATCCCAGCGATTTGGACCTGCTCCGAAAAACAGGAAGTATTCCCCCTCATCAAAAGTTGAATCTGAATTCCCGACAAACTGGATAGAGTTCTTTTTCAAATCATCCCGGTAAGGATCGCTATTTAACTCCGAAAGAATTCCATCTGCATTTCCGTAGAGATTAATCGTGCCCGGATCAAGGTTATCCACATCCAGCCCCATATTTTTGAAAAAATCCCTGTTTAATTGATAAATCCCGTCATTTGGCACAGAAATCTTATACCACGCTCCGGTGTTGAGCACTGAATTCGCTGCATAACTTTTCAAATAGTTTGAATTTACAACAGCACCACCTGCAATCGTTCTCAATTTGTAGGAAACTATTTTCAGGTATCCCGAACCTGTTTTGTAGTAAGGAAAACATTTTGAGACCAGGTAATACTCATTTTTCGACCTGGAAACCTTTGCTTCAACAGTTGCCGCAAGCGGCACCACATCCTTGATCGAATTCAGGTAATTGGTCTCATAAGCAGTAACTGCCTGAGTCTGTATATCCAGTACCTGCACCTGGTAATTCCCGGATTTATATTTCTGTTGAAAAGAATGGATTGGCAATTGGTTTTCGTAATCACCGTTTGCAATGACCGGAACCACTGTTTGAACACCGTTTATAATTATTTCTTTCGGTTGCTGCCATTGAATTTCAACTGAAACATCCTGAGCTACAGATGAATGTCCGATTAAAAGTAAAAAGAGGAGTTTGTAATATTTGTTAAAATTGTAACTTGCTTGTGTTTTGTCGTTTTTCATAGCACAAAATTCGAAAACTAGATGAATGTTCAATCAAACGTATGAATTCTTTTTTTATTTTTGTGTTTCGGCGATTTAGTTGTAACCATTGTATTTTTTTTTCGTAACATTGGCGAACCAATGCTACAAATTAGCTTGAAAATATTCTTAACCGAATGAGAAATATTAAACTATTAGCGTTTGTTGGATGCTTGTTTGGCTCGTGTCAGTTATACGCACAAGACCCAACATTTACGCAGTTTTATGCGAACCCTTTGTACCTGAACCCTGCTTTTGCCGGATCTCATGGATGTGCTCGTTTTGCGATGAATTATCGCAACGAATGGCCTAGTCTTTCTGGAAACTATGTCACTTACAGCGCCTCTTACGATCAATACTTCAAAAACATCTCAGGAGGGATCGGAGTTTTAGCTACTCATGACATGCAAGGTCAGGGTACGATTAACACATCTATGTTAGGCTTGATTTACTCTTACCACTTAAAGGTAAATCGTAAGTTTGCGATGCTTTTTGGAGTTCGTGCTGCCTGGTACCAAAAATTCCTGGATTGGGATAAACTGACATTCGGCGATATGATTGACCCGAGAAGAGGTTTCATTTACCAAACCGGAGATTTAAAACGTGGAGGTTCAAGAGGATTCTTTGACGCTTCTGCAGGTTTCGTAGGATATTCAAAGCATTTCTTCTTCGGAGGAGCAGTTCACCACTTAAACATGCCGAACGAATCAGTGATCATTGGTAACTCACCAATGCCTATGCGGTTCACAGGACACATGGGAGCTGAGATTCCTTTGGGAGGAAAATCCAAATACAACAATACAACGTCTATCATGCCAAACGTGATTTATCAGTACCAGCAAGGTTTCCAGGAAATCAATATCGGTACATATATCAAATATGGTGCGTTTAATGCCGGTGCATGGTTTAGAAACAGAGATGCATTCATCCTTACAATCGGGGTGACAACACCTTCGTTCAAAATCGGTTATAGCTATGACGTTACAGTTTCACGATTAAACAATGGTGTTTCAGGCGGTTCGCATGAAGTTTCATTGGGAATCTACACAAAATGTAAAGGCCCGGTGAAAACATTCAAAACAATCTCTTGTCCGTCATTCTAAATATTTTTTGTAACCTTTTGTTGATAATCCGTTTATAAACTTAACTTTGGTGTCCCAAAAAATGAAAAAACAAACCAAGCATATGAAAATGTTGCGTTTATTTATCTTAGCGGTTGCAGGTGTTGCAATAGCTTCGTGTAGTCGAGATTCCTCCTCATCAACAGGATGGGATTACAACAATGTACAGCATGGAGGCTTTCAAAAAGTTCCGTTTGTAGATCAGGAAACTGGTCCCGGATTAATCCTTGTTGAAGGTGGTACATTTACAATGGGTATGGTTGAACAAGATGTGATGTTTGACTATAACAACCGTCCTGCTCGTGTTACCGTTTCATCCTTCTATATGGATCAAACAGAGGTAACAAACTTCCATTGGCTGGAGTACTTATACTGGATCAAAAGATCTTACGAAAAGTACAACATGGTGTATCGTAATGCATTGCCTGATACACTTGCATGGAGAAGTCCTTTAGCGTTTATGGATAAGTATGTAGATTACTACTTACGCCACCCTGCTTATAGAGATTATCCGGTTGTTGGTGTCTCTTGGCTACAGGCAACTGATTTCTGTAAATGGCGTACAGACCGNNGCATACCTGGTTGGTCAATTCGAACAGGATGAAGAGCTTGGCGGAAGAAAACTAAAAGATACAGATCCGTCCAACAGAGATGGAAAGAAATTAGGTGAGCGTATCGTTCGTCTGGAAGATGGAATCCTTCTTCCTAGATACCGTCTCCCAACTGAAGCTGAATGGGAATATGCAGCGCTCGGATTAATTGGTAATCTTTCAGAAGGTACTGAAGTAATCACAGAACGTCGTCAATACCCATGGAACGGTCACTTTGTTCGTCAGGACAATAAAGAATTCACCGGAGCTATCCGCGCTAACTTCGTAAGAGGTAAAGGGGATTACATGGGGGTTGCAGGTCGTTTGAACGATGGTGCTGACGTTACTGCACCAGTTGAGTCTTTCTGGCCGAATGACTACGGTTTATACCACATGGCCGGTAACGTTTCCGAGTGGGTAATGGATGTTTACCGTCCGTTGACTTCAGAAGATTATGATGAGTTCCGTCCGTTCCGTGGAAATGTATTCCAAACAAAGGTATTGAACAATGACGGAGTAGTTGAGCAAAAAGACCA
>DJFP01000002.1:865-23802 GCA_002432565.1 Flavobacteriales bacterium UBA5869 | reverse complement strand
GATGAGGATTTACGTGCTGACCGTCAGCCGGAGTTTACACAGATCGACTGTGAAA
Organism: Flavobacteriales bacterium UBA5869; assembly: GCA_002432565.1. Lineage (GTDB taxonomy): Bacteria > Bacteroidota > Bacteroidia > Flavobacteriales_D > Crocinitomicaceae > Fluviicola. The sequence goes on along the minus strand of DJFP01000002.1, from coordinate 23,747 downwards.
TGGCTTTCGTGGAACAGGAAGATATTTTGAACATGTTTGAAGGATTAATCAAGCATTTATTCCAAACAGTTCGTGGAATTACTTTCGAAGGAGATTTCCCGAGAATGAGTTATGCCGAAGCAATGGCTACTTACGGTTCCGATAAGCCGGACATCCGTTTTGACATGAAATTTACGGACCTGAAAGCGCTTTCAGCAGGAAAGAATTTCCAGGTATTTGACAACGCAGAAGCTGTTATCGGAATTGCTGTTCCGGGAGCAAGCGAATATACACGCAAGCAGCTGGATGAGATTACTGATTGGGTAAAACGTCCTCAGATTGGTGCGCTTGGGTTGGTTTACGTGAAATGCAACCTTGACGGAACGTACAAAAGCTCTGTAGACAAGTTCTATGATGAAGTAACATTGAAATCATGGGCAGAAGCTGCCGGGGCAAAAGCAGGTGATCTTATTTTCGTTNNTGAGCGGAGATTTGGATAAAACACGCAAGCAAATGAATGAATTGCGTTTACGTATGGGTACAGAACTTGGACTTCGCAAACCGGATGAGTTCAAACCTTTATGGGTATTGGATTTCCCGTTGTTGGAATGGGATGAGGAAAATGGCCGTTACCATGCAATGCACCATCCGTTCACTTCTCCGAAACCGGAAGACCTTAATTTGATCGATTCGGAACCGGGGAAAGTACGGGCAAATGCTTACGATTTAGCGATGAACGGTGTTGAACTTGGCGGCGGTTCGATCCGTATCCACGACAGAGCACTTCAATCAAGAATGTTCGAGTTATTAGGATTCACCCCGGAACAAGCACAGGACCAATTCGGATTCTTATTGAACGCTTTTGAATACGGCGCACCTCCACACGGTGGTTTGGCATTCGGTTTGGACCGTTTGGTAGCAACAATGGGTGGTTCGGATTCTATCCGTGACTACATTGCATTCCCTAAAAATAACAGCGGAAGAGATGTGATGATTGATGCACCTTCGGTGATTGATGAAGCACAATTGAAGGAGTTGGGGATAAAATTNNCCCTACTTTTTAAATGACCGTTTCTCTCAGGATGGTGCGGAGTTTTTCCGGGGCGGTTTTCCTGTAATCGGTCAGATAAATCTCGTGGTGTGACCCACCTTTGCCCAGTTTGTGCTCATTGATGAATTCTTTCAATACCATGAGCGTTTCAAATTCTTTTTCGAAGGGCCCGATATGCAGCATTTGCACTACCTTTTTTGCTGGCATTTCAAAGAGTTCAACATTTTCAATATAGGCCGATGGTTTCCTAGCATAAGCTTTCCCTTTTATGAATTCAACAGTTTCATTTTTAATAAAATCAGGCAGCCTGATCAATAAACGATAGTTCCATTCTGAACGGGGAATTTTCAAAGGTGCATCCTCCATGGAAATGTCTCCATACTTTTGTTCATCAAAGTCCCACAATGCTTCCAGTTTCGGCACGACAAAATCATTCCCTTCCTCTTTTGAACGGAACTTTAAACCATAGGCTACCGGGTACAATGCAGCTAAGTGTTCTGCAAATAAAGTACCGTTGGGATCACCCTTTCCCGTAATAGAGATGTATCGCACTGCTTCTATTTCAAGTAATTCAGGTTGTGTTTTTGCAGAATAGTACTGCTTGTACTCCTTTGTAAGATCCAATTTTTTCATTCCAATTTCTTTTTAGGGACCAAATTAAGGGGCGACACTGACAACCCTATGGCAGTCAGTATCATGAAAAACGGTGTTTTTAAATGTGCTTATAGTTTCTGGGATTCTTTAAAAACTTAGGGGCGCGATTTCCTTACCTAGACGCTTTTTTCGATCGCACTAACGTTTGTATCGAATCAATCAGCCTATGGTTGATCTCTTATTTCGATTTTCGGACCATTTTCAAATGATACTCTGCAGTATTCTTAAACCGGTTCTTATCGAGTGAAAGCTGGATGATTTCTTTCGGATGAAACTCGTATTCCATTCTTCGCACAGAATCATCGATTCCGCCTTGTGAAAGAATAAGGATCTCTTTTGCATCTGCTTTGACCTTCTTCCATTGACCGCTGCAGACCAGGGTTGCATCGCCGTCTTCCGTAGCATTTTTGTAGGTTTCTGTCAACCTGAAGATCCCCACAGTATCTCCTTTCATAACCAGGCGCTGCTGAATACCGTCACAATCTTCACATGGAACCTCACCTTCGTAAATGCGGAAAACTTTGTAATCCTTATCGGTGATGTATTTTTCTTCCGCTTTGTTCCCGGTAACCGGTCTGGCAGGTTTTTTCTCGTTCTCTCTGTGCTCAATGCAGGCACCCAGGACCACAACTGAACCTGCGATAAGAACCTGCCAGGGCAGATGACACAAAACAAACGTTAGTACCGTTTTAGAAAGAGTGTTCATTCGTTTCATCATCCCACACAATTATTAATTTTCCAACAGTTTTGCCTTCCTCCAGCAAACGATGGGCCACTTTCAGTTCCCCCTGCTTGTAAACACCGCCTACAACCGGGTGAATCTGGCCCTGTTGTACCATTTGCACCACTTCGTTTAAGCACTGAGCAAGTACCTTCGGTTTGAAGTCGGCCACTTTAAGCATGTTTATTCCCAGAATGGATTTAGAACGCATCATAAGCCCAATTGGTACAATAAAACCCATCTTTCTAACAAAATTAAGCGTTGAAAGAAGTCCCCACCTACCATTTGATAATTCAGAACCACCAAATAACACCATCCTTCCGCCTGTTCCCAAAAGCGCGCAGTCTTTTTTGAATGTTGATCCTGCTACCGGGTTGAAACTCACGTCCAATCTTTCTGATCCTAAATGAGTTAAAACCTGTTCTTCGTAAGCACCGGTTTTATAATTAACTACCTGATCTGCTCCCAGGCCGCTAACCAATCTTTCCTTTTCTTTGGAACTTACCTTCGCAATAACGTGTGCCCCTTTTAATTTACAAAGCTGGATCAAGGCCGTTCCTACACCTCCCGCTGCTGCATGAACTAAAACACGTTCTCCGGCCTGCACGTTTGCTGATCTGCTGACCATATAATGTGCTGTTACAAACTGGGTTGCCAGTGATAAAGCAACACCCGCATTCATATCGTCGATAACCGAAACGGCATAATTTTCTGTAATAACGTGTTTGGCATATCCTCCAAACCGGCAAAATGCTACTACTCGTTTACCGATAAGCTCTTTGTTCCCGCTTACTCCTACTTCCGTGATTATTCCAACGACTTCGTANNACCTGGTCGTTTTTTAATTCAGGCAGGCTGAGGCTTCTCAATTCGAAAGCACTTTCTGCGCTTCCCTTTTTTATCAGGAAAAATGCTTCAGTTTGTTTCATACGCAAATTTAACCTAAAAAGTACGTCCGTCTGTCCGATTTTGAACCTGTCTGCCGAAAAAATGTTATTTTTAATCAAACTTAAATTTGATACAATGGCGACTACATTCCACTACCTGGTTCCGATCGACTTTACTCCTGTTACCGAAAATGCATTGGTCTTTGCATTGGATGCGGCCAAATACAATAAAGGTGATATTGTTTTACTACATATCATTTCGAACACAAAGGAACGTATTGCAGCTGAAAAGAGCCTGCATGACCTTGCGGTCAAATACCAAACACCGGAAGTGAAAATCTCCACGCGCGTTGTTATCGGGAAAGTTCTAAGAGATATCGGAATTATTGCAGATTCTATAGGTGTTCAGCTCATTATCATGGGAACACACAGTACTTCTATCTGGCAGAAGATTTTCGGAAGTCCGGCTTTATCAGTTATTTCCAACAGTAATGTTCCGATTATATTGACCCAGCAGGATACTTCATTCCATAAGATCAAATCGATTGTAATGACGGTTGACCTGGCAAGAGAAAGTGTACAGGTTGTGCGTTATGCTTCACGTGTGGCGCAGGTATTCAACTCAAAAATCTACCTGGTAGGTCAGCGTTATTACGATGAAGGATTGATGCAGAAAATTGAAGTGAACTTGCGTGTTGCTAACGGATATTTACAAGAACAAGGCCTGGATGCAACGATCCATTTGCTGGATTCCACCAATTTTGAGAAAAACCTCATCGAATATAGTCGTGAAGTCAATGCTGATCTGCTGGCGGCTACCCATTACCAGGACATGTTCTCTTTGTTCTCAACAAATTTAATCCAGAGTCTGGCCGAAAATGAACTGGCTATCCCTGTGATGACTTTTGACGGAGAAGATACTTCTTCGGGATCACAATTCGGGTTTATTACTCAGTAGGACTTCAGGATTTTAGGACTGCAAAACTAAAAGGATCACGAATTAAGACTTTAGGCCTTAGTTCATTAGAAATAGAGAATGGATGGATTTGAAAAAGTCTATCCGTTTCCTTTTATAAGCAATACGATTTCGCCTTTGGGCGGCGTATTTTGGAAGTGTTTCAGGACATCTGCTGCTTTTCCGCGTACAAATTGCTCGAATAACTTACTGATTTCCCGCGCAACACAAACTTCTCTTTCCGGTCCAAGGAAATTTACGCATTCTTCCAATGCTTTAATGATCCGGTGCGGCGATTCATATAAAACGATCGTACGTTCTTCGTCTTTGTAGGAAAGCCACTTGGTTTGTCTTCCTTTTTTGTGCGGAAGGAATCCTTCATAGACAAAACGGTCACACGGAAAACCGCTTGCCACCAATGCAGGTACAAAAGCTGTTGGACCAGGCAGGCAAGTCACTTCCAAACCGGCTTCCACACAAGCTCTGACCAATAAAAATCCGGGATCTGAAATTGCAGGAGTTCCAGCATCCGAAACCAGAACCGTGCATTGGTTCTCGCGAACTGTTTGAACGGAGCGTTCCAATTGTTTATGCTCATTATGCGCATGAAAAGGAATGATCTGTTTACCCGTAATTTCCAGATGGGACAATAACTTTTTGGTCACACGGGTATCTTCCGAATAAATAATTGCTGCTTCTTTGAGCAAACGAATTGCTCTTAACGTAATATCTTCCAGGTTTCCAACGGGAGTCGGAACAACAAATAACACACCCATTTCTATTTTGTTTTAGCGTGTCAGTACCACGTAATCCTGTAACACGGTTTTAAGGAATTCCATTCTTTTCTGCGGTGTTTCGGGCAACCCGATCAAGCGCGCTGTTTCATCGGCCAATTGAATGGCAAAATCTTTATTTGACTGATTGGGATAACGCTGTACACGCAAAATGGTATTCTTGATCAATAACATATCTTCATCTGAGAAGCGAATGACATTCGGGTAGGTTGGAACATGGTTATCAGAACTTTTGATCGCAAGCACGTCTCTTAATTGGTAGATCTGTGTGTCTTTTACCTTAATGACCACGGTATCGGCCATAATATCACCTATGCGCTGTCTTTTTTCGGTTGTTCCGGAAACCAATAAAGCCAGGAACCCAAAACCACCAACCCAAATATCTACTATGCGGAAGATCCAGCGGGTAAAATATTCTCTCAGACCGGCAGTTTCTCCGTTGCTTTTCACTACACGGATTCCCATAATGAGCTTTCCAAGTGACCGACCGTTTGTGAGATATTCAATAACCGGAGAATACAACAGCCAAGGCAGTCGCAGAAGAAAAATACTTAATAGCGACCATCGGTCCTGTACCACATTCATATTTACATCGAATAGGTTCATGGAAATGAAGTAGCTTGCAATAGCCATGTAAATAAGCAGGAAAATTACATCCAAAAAGGCGGCAACTGCCCGGTACACCGGACTCGCAAGCTCGTAATCGATCGTAACAAATTGCGATGTTGTGAAGGAAATTGTTTTCATGCCATTTTAGATGTAAAACCGAAAATACAAATTAAAGAACAAATATGCCTTATTTTAGCATTTTAAGGGTAGGGTCGGAAAATTTTCCGGCCCTACCCGATCCAAAGCGGTGCTTTCTCTTACTTTAAAATAAGCTGAATCGGCAAGTGATCGGAGTAACCACCATAATAATTTGGTCCGCCGTAAGTTGTTGAAGGTTTTTTACTTCCGTCTTTCTGAGTGAAAAGTAACTTTTCTTCATAAACGATTTTTCCGTCATTCGGAGAAAGTGCGATACCAGCCGTTCCGTTATAAAGTGCTTTTGAAATGATAAAATGATCCAAAACTCCCCACTCCCCTTTGTAATTATGTGTTCCTTTTCCCGCTTTGTGATCATCTTCAAATAAGTCTACCAAATCCGCATTTGTATCTGTAACTGCTTTTGCCTTCAGGACATCGTTTACAGAAACATTGTCGGGGTGATCGTTGAAATCTCCCATCAGAACGATGTTTGCCTTCGGATCAGCTTTCAGGATTTGGTCTACTTTTGCACGGGCAACTTTTGCAGCCTGGATTCTGCGGATTTCAGAACTTTCTCCACCTCTTCGGGATGGCCAGTGATTCACAAACAAATGGATGATTTTCCCACCTTCCAACTGGCCTTTGACATATAAAATATCGCGTGTTTTAAAATCGGGAATGGAATCAATCGCAACTTTTAAGTTTTCCATTTTGAGCAATTTAAAGGCACTTTTGTCGTAAAGCAGTCCACAGTCAATTCCGCGTGCATCCGGTGAATCTTTGTGGGCGATCTCGTAACTGGTTTTCCCCAAACGGCCTGTACGCTTCAAATCCATCAAAACTCCTTTATTCTCGATCTCAATCAATCCGATTACAATGGGATTTTCCGCAAGATTCATGGTAATTGCTTCTGCCAGGTGATCCAGTTTGACTTTATATCTCTCCGAATTCCATTTCAATTTTCCATCCGGAAGGAATTCTTCATCAATGACTCCTTTATCATTAATGGTATCAAACAAATTCTCCACGTTGTATGAAACAATCGCGCGACCGTGGAATGACTGCAGCGAACCTTTTTTCGATTCCTTTTGTGAAAATCCGTTTACCGAACAAGCAGTAATAAGGATCGAAAGCAAAACAATTTTTCTCATGATGAAAGCTATATTTTTTAATATTCTAAGCTAAACTGGTCGAGCTCTAACAAACATGAAGCCAGTAAATCAATGCTTGCCTGAATATCATTTTTGTGAGCCATTTCAATGACCTGGTGCAAATGTCTTGTCGGAATAGAAACCGCGCCTGCAATAGATCCTCCTGGAGACATGCGCTGAATTCCGGCTGTATCCGTTCCTCCTGCAGTCAGGATTTCAGGCTGCCATTTGATTTTATTTCGATCGGCAACTTCTTTCATGTAACGGACCATTCTGGAATCACAAATCGTTGAAGCATCCATAATTTTAATAGCAGTTCCTTCTCCCAGTTTTGTGATCNNGGCAGATCAAAAGCAATGGTTGTATCCAATCCGAAACCAAAAGTCGGTTTAATCTTCAAACTAGCCACATTTGCTCCGCGAATACCTACTTCTTCCTGAACAGTGAAGACCATGTAAACATCGTGAGGAAGCTCTTTGCCCTTCAACAACTTAAGTACTTCGATTGCAATAAAAACAGCCAGGCGGTTATCCAGTGATTTGCTGTTAAAACACTCGCCCATTTCGATGAATTCTCTTTCACGCGTAATTACATCACCGATAGAAACCAATTCTTTGACCTTTTCAGCCGGTAAACCAGTATCCACGAAATAATCAGAAAGCTTAGCCACTTTATTGCGTTCGTCCTGGGTCATTACGTGAATAGGCTTCGATGCCATTACCCCGATTACATCCTCTTTTCCATGAATAATCACACGCTGAGCAGTCAATGTCTTTGGATCAAAGCCTCCCAAAGTGGTGAAACGGATAAATCCTTTGTCATCAATATAGGTAACCATGAACCCGATTTCGTCCATATGTGCTCCGATCATTACGGATTGTTCGGACTTGCCTTTTCGGATCCCATAAACATTCCCCATATTGTCTACTTCCACTTTATCACAAAGCGATTCAATTTCACGCAGCACCAATTTTCTTACACGGTCTTCGTATCCTGGAGCACCGGGTGTTTTACATATTTCGGCTAAGAGCTTTTTATTCATTTATTCGAGTTTGCGTCAAAAATAATAGAAATACCCCTGCCACATTCCATTGATGGTTTTAAAGAACTGTTAATTCGATCAGATAACCAACCTTCATTTGGCTTAATATCAACTGTTAAAAACATCCGGAATTCAATAAATCCACTAAATTTGTTAATACATTAACCGGATTCTGCAAAGAATCTTAAATCAACAGACTATGAAAAAAATAGTACTCAGTTTATCACTACTTACTCTCACCCTGCAGGCATCTGCTCAGACTCAGATTGGGAATAGCTCCTTTGAGGCTTGGGAAACATCTACCAATGAAAATGCTGAACCCGTTAACTGGAATAGTTTCAAATCCGGAACAGGAGGGGTTGCTTTTTTGTTTGGTAGTTCTACTATGGGGCGAACTACTCAACACAGACCAGGCTCCACCGGAATTTACTCAGCGCGAATCTGGGCCAAAAACCCTATCAGTTCGGTAATTGCCCAGGGAAACATGACTTGTGGTATTATTAATATGGGAAGTTCAACCCCAACGGATGCATCCAATTATAATTATACAGACAATTCATCGGCTGCCAAATCAGAAGCTTTCGCTGACACTCCTGATTCAGTCGTTGTTTGGTTGAAATACAAACCAACAAACACAACACAAAATGACTCTGCCAGAGTTAGTTTCGTTATCCACAAGAATGTTAACAACTTCAAGGATCCAAATGATGTAAACGGTTCAAATACTGTTGCAAAAGCAATTAAAAACATTGAATACACCGGCGGAGGATGGAGAAGAGTTTCCATTCCCTTTAATTATGTTACTACGCCAAGTCTTGGAGCCTATGTACTTGCCACTTTTGCAACGCACAAAACTCCTGGAGGCGGATCAGATAAGGATTCATTAATCATTGATGACATTGAAATGATCTACGTTCCAAAAGCAGCTTTTACGAATACATCTGCAACAATCTGTATCGGAGGAAATGTAACTTTCACAAGCACATCCACCAACTATCCAACCTCTTACTCATGGAATTTTGGAGATGGTACTCCTAACGGAACAACAGCAAACCCGATCCATCAGTATACAACTGCCGGTACCTATACTGTAACTTTGACGGTTACAAACCAATGGGGATCCACGACTTCAACACCTGTTACAGTTACTGTAAATGATTACGATGACGCAACGTTTAGTTACTCTCAGGCAACTTATTGCTCAAACGCAGGGAATCAAACACCAACAGTAGTTGATGCAGGAACATTTACTTCTACTTCAGGTCTGTCCATTAACCCGACAACCGGAGTTATTAATTTAGCAGCAAGTACACCCGGAACATATACCGTGACAAATACAACTTCTGGTTCTTGTCCGGATACAGAAACTACATCCATTACAATCAATGCTGCAGCAAATGCAACATTCTCTTATCCGTCAAATACCATTTGTATTTTTGATGGAAACCAAACTCCTACTACTCTTGAAGCCGGAACATTCTCTTCTACTGCAGGTTTGGTATTTGTAAGCACCACAACCGGAGAAATCGATGTTGCGGGGAGCACACCCGGTACATATACGGTTACCTATAATGTTGGTGGAATCTGTCCGGACATGACCCAGTTAGCTATTACATTAACTTCAAATCCGGATGCTTCCTTTACCTATGCTCAGCCAGCGTATTGTGCTGATGCAACTGATCCGGCACCGGTATTTGGTAACGGAGCAAACGGTGGTGTTTTCTCTTCCATTACTTCCGGATTGACTATTAATTCAAATACGGGTCAAATTGATTTGTCCGCAAGTACACCAGGAACATATTCTGTAATTAATACAATTGCAGCTGTTGGTTCATGTCCTGCGGATGCAGATACCGTGACAGTCATTTTAAATGGATTACCAAATGTTTCCCTGACAAACTTTACCGATGTTTGTGTTTACCATCCTGCATTTGCTTTATCAGGAGGAGCTCCGGCAGGAGGAACTTATAGCGGAACAGGTGTAAGTGGTGGAAACTTTGATCCTGCAACGGCAGGAGTTGGATCTGAAACAATCACTTATTCTTATACAGATGCAAATACCTGCTCAAACACGGCCACAAGTACTATTCAAGTAGAAGAGTGTTTGGGATTAAACGACAACGAAATCAATACTGTTTCGGTTTATCCAAATCCAACGGATGGCAAATTAACTCTTACTAATCTTGTTGGAAATACTGCTTTCAAAGTCGTTTCTGTATCAGGACAAGTTGTTTTGAGCGGAGAAGTTTCTAATGCGGCCAATATGATTGATCTTTCTTCTTTCGAAAATGGAATTTATGTTCTTCAATTAACTCAGGAACAAGGTATTCAAACTATTCGAATCGTTAAGAAGTAAAATTTTCATACCTTTGTTGTGTAACCACCATTCTTACTGAGGATGGTGGTTCACTATTTATAAGCTACATTTTATGAAGTACTTGCTTTCCATCTTACTACTTTCAACATCCTCTTTCATTTTTGCTCAAACAGGAAGAATAACCGGGAAAGTTCGCGATCTGCAGGGAGAAGCTGTTGTTGGTGCTACCGTATTTGTAAAAACCAATCAGCTTTACGGTGCAAATTCCGATGAAAACGGTCAATTTGTGCTGGAACTTCCGGTAGGGGTTTACAACCTGATTTGCCGCATGGAAGGGATGAATACAGATACCATTCAAATCAATGTGACTGAAAACGGTCTGATTGAACTGGACATTCCCATGGAAGAGATTTCAACCGTATTGGATGTAGTAGAAGTAAAAGTAGGAAAGTTTGACAAACCATTGGAGGATCAAACCGTTTCCATGGAAGTACTCAAGCCACGTTTAATCGAAAGCAAGAATACCCGCAGTATTGAAACTGCCCTGGATCAAACTCCCGGGTTGAATATCCTGGACGGGGAGCCCCAGATTCGTGGAGGAAGCGGATTTACCTTCGGAGTTGGCTCCAAAGTTGCGGTCATGGTGGATGATATGCCCATGCTTTCCGGAGATGCCGGCAGACCTGAGTGGGGGTTTATCCCGGTTGAGAATATCAGCCAGGTAGAAGTGATCAAAGGTGCAGCATCCGTACTTTCCGGAAGTTCTGCTTTATCAGGTTCTATTAATATTCGAACTGCTTACCCAACTGCAAAACCACTAACAAAAGTTATTTTGTATTCGGGACTGTACAGCGCTCCAAATGAACAAGGCGCAAAATGGTATGATGACACGCCGATCATCGCAGGTGCAACATTTTTACATTCACGCAAGTTCAGGCAATGGGATTTAGTCTTTGGCGGGAACTTTAATTACGATCATGGTTATATGGGCCCCGCAAGGATTACAGACTCGATTGTATGGAAAGATACCATAACCAATTTCTCCAATAAACAAATGGTCAGTAAACGCGGGCGCATTAATTTTAACCTTTCCCGGAGATCCATTAAAAATAAGGGGTTGGTTTATGGAGTAAATGGTAATTTCATGGTTTCCCAGTCTAACATGGTTTTTGCTTGGCTGGATGATTCCACGGGGCTTTATCGAGCGTATCCGGGGGCTGCATTCCTTCAAAACCAATTGATTTTCAACATTGACCCTTTTATTATTTATACCACAAAATCAGGATCCAAACATAGCTTAAGAACACGTTTATTCAGAACCGTAAACGAATTAACTGCTAACCAGGATAATCAATCGACTGTTTTGTATGGAGATTACCAATACAAGACTTCCATTAAGCAAATTATTCCAGTTGATTTTATTGGCGGTATTACTGCTCAAAATACTTATTCTTATTCCAATATCTACAGAGCTTCGGGATCACCTTACAATCAATTACTGAACATTTCCGCATATGCCCAGGCGGAGAAGAAATTATGGAAAAGATTGACTGTTTCATTAGGCGGGCGTTTGGAATATTTCCAGCTGAATGATTCCATAACAGCTTTAAAACCAATTTTTAGAGCGGGAACTAATTTCAAAATTCACAAAGCAACCTTCCTGAGAGCGTCTTATGGTCAGGGATACCGCTTTCCAACGATTACAGAACGTTACATCAAAACCGGTGTTGGTAACTTCGGTGTATTCCCTAACCCTGAATTAAAAGCAGAAACCAGCTGGAACGCAGAGTTCGGTATTAAGCAAGGCTTCAAAATTGGTCCGGTAATGAGTTTCTTTGATGTTGCCGGATTTTGGCAAGAATATCAAAATACTATCGAGTATATGTTTGGAATCTGGAACCCTATTACTTCTGCCGAAACGATGTCTTCATCTGCCGGATTTAAATTCTTAAATACTGGAAAATCCCGAGTAAAAGGCATCGACGCCTCCCTGGCCGGAACAGTAGCAATAGGTAAAAAAAGTGACGTGACTTTTTTATGCGGATATACTTACATTGTACCAACTACATTAACTCCCGACTATTTATACGCAATTGATTCACTAAACCGCAAATTCACTTATAACACGACATCTCTGGATTCATCTTCCAAGATTCTAAAGTATCGATTTCTACATAACGTGAAGGTTGATATGGAATACACCTTTGCTCAAAAATTATCTATTGGTTTAAGTGCCAAATACTTTTCCAAGATTGTCAATATGGATGCCATCATCAAAGACTTTGAAAAATTAACGAAAGACATTGAATTCCTACAAGATATTTATTACATGGATTATTTTGAAAGAACCCGCCACGGCAACTGGATCTTCGATGCGCGCATCTCTTACTTATTAAAAGACAAACACCGATTTGCGCTTATTGGCAGCAACATTTTGAATAAAACTTATTCTCTGCGTCCTCTGAAAATTGAGCCTCCGAGAACAGTGATGCTTCAATATACTTTAAAATTAGGAGGAGATTAATACTCATCCAATTCATTTAGCGTGTATTTTTGTAAAAAAACAAAGATGCGCGTTCTCATTGTTGCCCTTATCTTCGTTGTCGGAGTCATTATAGCTTATTTCTTAACCAGACCGGGTGAAAAACCTTTGAAGGTCTATAATCCTGTGGATGTTGAATCAGAGATGGTGGATAAAGATTTGGTCAGAAAAGGATTCGGTCACCGCATCCAGGAATTTTCTTTCACGGATCAAAGCGGTAAATCATACGGATCCAAAGACCTGGAGGATAAAATCTACGTTGCCGAATATTTCTTTACGACCTGCGGAACGATCTGCCCGGTAATGAATGCCGAAATGCAGCGGGTGCAAGCTGCATTTAAAGGAAATAATCAATTTAAGATCCTGAGTTTTACGGTTGACCCTGAAACGGATTCCGTTGCACAAATGAAAAACTACGCAGACGCCCATGGAGCAGATCCAACGCAATGGCATTTTTTGACAGGGAATAAAAAAGCCCTTTATAAATTGGCCCGCAGAAGTTTCTTTGTCCTGAAACCTGCTGAAGCACAAAACCAGGGGGATGTAGGTTCCGATTTTATTCATACCAACTATTTTGTTTTAGTAGATACACAAAAACGCATTCGAGGATATTATGACGGAACTAATTCAAAAGAAGTAGACAAACTGATCCGGGATGTTCAAAAGCTGATGGAGGAAGATCTTTAAATTTCTCCCGTTTCCATACAGATATCAATTAATCCGTAAAAGTTTCGAAATATCCTCCCCCTTTATCCCCCTCCGAATGGGGAATTGAAAAAATTGCGTTATTTTCGACCACATATATCGAAAAAGCGATCCATGCAAACTACAAAAACAAACTACGGAGCACTTTCCACATTAACTACTGTTTTCTTCTTCTGGGGATTTATCGCTGCAGGAAACAGTATTTTCATACCATTTTGCAAACATTATTTTAACCTGGACCAATTCCAGAGCCAGCTGATTGATTTTGCTTTTTACGGAGCTTATTACCTTGGAGCGTTAGGGTTATTTGTCTTCAGCACAATGACCCGACAGGATTTGGTATCAACCTGGGGCTACAAAAAAAGTATTGTAAACGGGTTGCTTTTTTCTGCTTTGGGTGCTGCTATGATGATTGTTTCCGTTTACCTGAACGTTTTTGCAGCCATGCTGTTCGGTTTGTTTATTGTGGCACTGGGTTTTTCCCTGCAGCAAACTGCGGCCAATCCTTTTATGATTTCACTGGGAGATGAAAAAACCGGAAGTAACCGGATCAATCTAGGAGGTGGGATCAATAGTTTCGGAACAACGATCGGGCCGGTGGTTGTTTCATTGGCACTTTTCGGAAGTTCGGCAGCTGTCAGTGATGAGATGATCTCCCAATTGAGTTTAAGCAAAGTGATCGTACTTTACGCTTGTGTTGGGTGTCTGTTCCTGGGAGTAGCCGCTTTATTCGGTTTTTCCAAACGTGTGCCAAGTGGAAAATTAGATGAAGCAACACTTGGTCCGGAAGAAGAGCACTTAATTGATTCACCGGTTTCAGCAACAGTTGCAGCTGACAGAGCCAAGAAAACTATGGTTACTATGCTGGTTGTTACCGGTTTACTGATTGCTTGTTTTGCACCTGTTTTTAACAGCTACCGCTCTGAGGAAGCTAAACAATTAACAGAATTAAAAGGTGATCTGGAACAATTGATTATCGGAGAAGACAACAAACCCATTGAAACCCTTACACCTGCTCAGGAAGAAACAAAAGTCCGGATCCAAAAAGAGATTCACGCTATTCAAGCCCCGCTGGAGCAAAAACGTATGCTTTGGCTTTCCGGAGGGATCCTGGTAGTTTTGGGAGGAATTTTATTCGCCAACCGTTCAGCCAAAAAGAATCAAAATGGCTGGGGAGCAATGAAATACCCACAGTTGAGCTTGGGAATGATCGCCATTTTTGTTTATGTCGGTGTGGAAGTTGCAATAGGCAGCAACCTGAGCGAATTATTGAACCAACCTGCTTTCGGCGAACTCTCTTCTTCCGAAACAACGCCGTTTATTGCTATGTATTGGGGAAGTATGATGATAGGACGCTGGTCCGGTTCCATTAATGCTTTCAATCTTTCAAAACAAACAAAGATGATCCTGAGATTTATTGTTCCGCTGGTTGCCTTTGGAATTATTTTAGGGATTTTCAAACTTTCAGGATACCGTATCGATATGCTCTACTGGTATATTGTGTGTGTTCTGTTCCAAATCGCAGCATTCTACGTTACCAACGATAAACCCGCTTTCTCCCTGGCACTTTTCGGAACACTCGGGTTACTTTGTGTGGTTGTCGGATTAACAACGACAGGAACGGTTGCCATCTATGCATTCCTAAGCGCCGGACTTTTCTGCTCTACCATGTGGTCCTGCATTTTCTCACTTTCTCTGGCAGGATTGGGAAAATACCAGGCACAAGGTTCCGGGTTCCTGGTGATGATGATTTTGGGCGGAGCATTGATCCCACCGATCCAGGGAAAATTATCAGACATTATTGAGATCCAACCTTCATTTATTGTGGGTGCAATTTGCTTTGCGTACATTACTTTCTTTGCGATCTTTGTAAACAAGTTGTTGAAAAAGCAAGGTATTTCCCTTGATAGCGACGTTGCAAGTCATTAAAAAGCTGATTTATATTTTTTGAAAAGCGGTCAATTGGCCGCTTTTTTTGGCTGCAAACGCTATTCATTCTCACTTTTCTAAATAATCTATATTGGTTCTAAATAAGGGCAAACCTTCGTGCGGGTCGTTCTAGCTATTAAATTTGTAACGTTTGAAACATTTTTTAAAAATACTATGAGTAAATCTGGAATATTTACGTCCTCATTAGCAAAGAAGTATTGGATGGCGCTCACCGGGCTTTTTCTAATTACTTTCCTTGTCGGACACCTGCTGGGGAATTTGCAGCTAATTACAAAAACAGGAGAGGAAGGCCGGCGCGCATTCAATGAGTATGCTTACTTCATGGGCCACAATATCTTTATCAAGATTTTGGCTTATTTGACTTACTTCTCCATTCTGGCTCACGCTTGCATCGGATTGTACCTGGCTGTGCAGAACAAAAAGGCGCGTCCGAAAAACTATGCTTACAATAAGCCGGGCACAAACTCAAGTGCGGCTTCCCGTTACATGGCTATTTTGGGTACAATCCTTTTGATATTCATCGTTACGCACATGGCAAATTTCTGGTGGAAGCAAAAAATAACTGAAACAGTTCCTTTGCATTATGTAGAAAACACAACAGACATGCAAATCGGGCAGGATCCGATGACAGGTGCTCCGGTTACACGTAAAATCACCCTTCAATCCGCGTTGACTACCAATGGTAATTACCTGGAAGTGGCTGCAAAGGACGTTGAATCAGGTCAATCACAGGAATTGGTAAAAATAAAAGACACAAAATTGATCGATATGAATACCAATCTGCACAAAGCAGAAGGTGTTCGCGATTTGCATACGGTAGTTATGAATTTCTTCGGTCATTCTGAGCAGGGTCAGCCAGCAAACGAATATGCACTTATTGCAGTGATCCTGTATGTGGTTTCCATGTTTGTGTTGATGTTCCACTTGTGGCACGGATTCGGTTCCGCATTCCAGTCTTTGGGATTAAACCACCGCAAATACAACGGGCTTATCCGATTTGTCGGTCAGGCTTTTGCAATCGTTGTTCCATTAGCGTTCGCGATTATTCCCGTGATGATTTATTTAAATAGATAACATTCTAAAAAGTACTTTATGTCTATTCTAGATTCAAAAATACCAGAAGGTCACATTTCTAAAAAATGGACCGACTACAAAGACCACCTGCGTTTAGTTGCTCCCAATAACCGTCCGAAGATTGACATCATAGTTGTCGGAACGGGATTGGCCGGAGCTTCAGCAGCAGCATCCCTTGGAGAAATGGGGTACAATGTAAAAGCATTCTGTTTCCAGGACTCTCCGCGTCGTGCGCACTCTATTGCAGCACAAGGAGGTATCAACGCAGCAAAAAATTACCAGAATGACGGTGATTCCATTTACCGTTTGTTCTACGATACTATTAAAGGTGGTGACTACCGTGCACGCGAAGCAAACGTTCACCGCTTAGCGGAAGTATCCGGAAACATCATCGACCAGTGTGTTGCGCAGGGAGTTCCTTTTGCACGTGAGTACGGAGGTTTGCTTGACAACCGTTCATTCGGTGGTACACAGGTACAGCGTACATTCTACGCAGCAGGACAAACAGGACAGCAGTTATTATTGGGGGCTTATTCGGCAATTTCCCGCCAGATCGGTTTGGGAAATGTTCAGATGTACAACCGTCATGAAATGCTTGACCTGGTAAAAGTGGACGGAAAGGCACGCGGAATCATTGCCCGTAACTTAATTACCGGAGAAATTGAGCGTCATTCTGCTCACGCGGTGATCTTGTGTACAGGAGGATACGGAAACGTTTACTTCCTTTCTACAAATGCAATGGGATCTAACGTTACAGCTGCATGGAAAGCTCACAAACGTGGTGCTTACTTCGCAAACCCATGTTACGTGCAAATCCACCCGACTTGTATCCCGGTTCATGGAACAAACCAATCGAAACTGACTTTGATGTCCGAATCATTGCGTAACTCCGGCCGTATTTGGGTACCGAAGAAAAAAGAAGATGCAGAAGCAATTCGTGCAGGGAAATTGAAACCGACACAGATTGCGGAAGAAGACAGAGATTATTATTTGGAGCGCCGTTACCCGGCATTCGGTAACCTGGTTCCTCGTGACGTAGCATCACGTGCAGCGAAAGAGCGTTGTGACGCAGGTTTCGGAATCGAAGCAAATGATACGATGGAAGGTGTTTACCTGGATTTCTCATCCGAAATCCAAGCGAAAGGAAAACAAACAGCTTACGCTTCCGGGAACCACAACCCAAGTGAAGAAGAAATTATCCAATTGGGTAAAAAATGGGTAGAAGAGAAATACGGAAACCTGTTCCAGATGTATGAAAAAATTACAGATGAGAATCCGTATGAAACACCAATGAAGATTTATCCTGCGGTTCACTACACAATGGGAGGTGTTTGGGTTGATTACAACCTGCAGTCAACAATTCCCGGATGTTTCGTAGCGGGTGAAGCAAACTTCTCCGATCACGGTGCAAACCGCCTGGGAGCTTCCGCTCTGATGCAGGGATTGGCAGACGGATATTTCGTACTTCCTTACACTGTTTCCGATTATTTGGCAGGAGATATCCGTACAGGGAAAATATCTACCGATTCACCTGAATTCGAAGAGGCTGAAAACAATGTAAGAGACATGATCTCCAAATTTTTGAATAATAACGGTTCAAAATCAGTAGATCATTTCCACAAACGTTTGGGACACATTATGTGGAACAAGGTTGGAATGGGCCGTAACGCACAAGGATTGACGGAGGCTATTTCTGAGATCGCCGCTTTGCGTGAAGAGTTCTACAAAGAGGTTTATGTTCCGGGAGATGCAAACGAATTGAACCCGGAATTGGAAAAAGCACTTCGTGTAGCGGACTTCATGGAACTGGGCCAATTGATGGCAAGAGATGCTTTGCAGCGTAACGAGTCTTGCGGAGGACACTTCCGTGAGGAATACCAGGATGCAGAAGGTGAAACATTGCGTGACGACGAAAACTTCAACTTTGTTGGAGCCTGGGAGTACAAAGGAATGGACATCAACCAATCCGAGTTGCACAAAGAAGTGTTGAATTACGAATACATTAAAATCGCAGCGAGAAATTATAAATAATTAAGACGATAAAGTGTACGGGTGGGTCGCGACCCACCCGTACACGAATCTCTAAATAAAATATTGCAAGATGGCATCAAAAACAATTAATATAAACCTGAAGATTTGGCGTCAGAAGAACGCGAATTCGAAAGGAAGTATGGAAACATACAAATTGGACAACGTTTCTACAGATAGTTCTTTCCTGGAAATGCTTGACCAATTGAACGAGCAGTTAGTAAACGAACGCAAAGAACCTATCGCATTTGATCACGATTGCCGCGAAGGAATCTGCGGAATGTGTTCTTTGTACATCAACGGAGAAGCTCACGGACCGGATCGTGCAGTAACGACTTGTCAGTTGCACATGCGTAAGTTCAAGGACGGTGAAACGATCTACGTGGAGCCATGGAGAGCAAAAGCATTCCCGGTGATCAAGGATTTGGTGGTAGACCGTTCGGCATTTGACCGTATCCAGCAGGCAGGAGGTTTCGTTTCTGTGAACACTTCCGGACGCACCATGGATGCAAATGCTATTCCTATCGGGAAGGCAGAAGCAGACAAGGCATTTGAAGCGGCAACCTGTATTGGCTGCGGTGCTTGTGTAGCAAGCTGTAAAAACGCTTCTGCGATGTTATTCGTTTCAGCGAAAGTATCCCAGCTGGCATTGTTACCGCAGGGACAGGTTGAAGCTCAGCAGCGCGTTCTGAACATGGTGAAACAAATGGACGAAGAAGGATTCGGTAACTGTACAAACACAGGTGCTTGTGCCGTTGAATGCCCGAAAGAGATTTCACTGGAGAACATTGCACGCATGAACCGTGAGTATTTGAAAGCGATGGTTGCTGCGGAGTAATATTTTTTGTTTTTAAAAAATTAAAGCTGTAATATTAAGCAACTTATAATTTTTTAACCATGAAAAAATCACTTTTAGTAGCAGCTTTTGCTGTAGGAGGAGTTTTAACTCTGCTTTCATTTCAAAAAGAAAACTCCACTGTAAAAAAAGTTCCCGGGCCTTACTTCGGAATGAGATGTATCAAAACATATCCTTCAGGAACTTACACCGGTATTAAATGCCTTTATGGGGGTACTCAGGCATGTACTGAGAACAATCCTAATTGCAACGAATTATTAGATAGTTAAATCACAAAAAGGGAAGTTTATGACTTCCCTTTTCCATTTCCTTCCACTCATCCATCTTAAGATTATGCGGAGATTATCCTTCCTCCTACTTGCGGCGTTTGTGCTTTTTGGTTGTAATGAATACCAAAAAAACAAATTAAAAATTTCCTACGGCCGCAAACTATTTACCAACCACATACTCAGACCAAATTTTGGGTATTACACCCAGTCCTGTTACTTTACCAAAAACAACCTTACACAGCAATATTTGTACTTCAATAACAAGGAAACTCTGATATTGGATGATTCAACACAAACGCTCATCAAAAACACCGGATCGGCATCCAATCAAAATTTCGCATTGAATGCATGGGGAGAAACTGTTTATCGGCTGGAAACAAACGGAATGCTTTCCGTATTGCAAAACAACCGCTTTCAGCATCTTTTAAATCTGAATAAGCTTCCCGAATTGAAGTCAATATCACTAATTGTATCCGCTTATTACCAAGGTCAAAACTACTGCCACATGTATAAGGGCAAACTCGTTTTTCCGTTGATAAGTAGTAAAAATCTGCTTAAACCTTACCCGATGTTTGGGACTTATGACTTGAAAACCCAAAAAATAAAGGTTCTCAACATCCGAA
Organism: Flavobacteriales bacterium UBA5869; assembly: GCA_002432565.1. GTDB lineage: Bacteria > Bacteroidota > Bacteroidia > Flavobacteriales_D > Crocinitomicaceae > Fluviicola. Next base: position 3,402 of record DJFP01000002.1, on the reverse strand, counting down.
CCGACAAGGAATTCCTGAACTATAAATACGGATCCAAAAATATATTCTCATCCTATCTGAAGGGTGACACCCTGGTGATACATTATCCCTTCAGATCGGAAATCACGCTCTTTTCTTTAAGCACCGACCGCATTATTTCCAAGATCAATCTCTTCTACAATCAACACAGTGATGAAATCAAAGAACTAAGTAAAGAAACAAAGTATGAATTGTATCGCTATAACATAGAAAGTCCGGCTTTTGGCTCTATTTTTTACAATCCGTACAAAAAACACTATTACAGGTTTTATCAATTATCCCTTGACCGGATGAACGAAAACGAAGAATACACCATTGAACAAGACAAGAAAAACACCGTCTTAATTTATGATTCCAATTTCAATTATTTAGCTCAGGTATTCTTGCCGAAAAAATACTTTTTATTGAATGAGCTTACTCCAACTAAAAAGGGGTTTATTTTAAATACCAATTTTAAGGTTACTAACAAACAACTAATTTTCGATGAGATTAACTACTAACGCTTTAATAATCATTTCCTGCTTTTTCATTCTTTTTTCTTGTCAGGGAAATCAAAGAGGATCACATAAATTAAAAGAGTATCTCGCCGGTTTACATATTGAAACCAAAGAAACTTCTGTTATAATTATTGATCCCACTTACTGTGGTTCCTGCACCCAATACACCATCTCCTGGATTAATAAGCACCGTAAGAAAAACCATTACCGGGATTACTTCATTCTAACCACAGACACCATTCCTAAAGTATTGTCAAAAGACTTAATGCCCGACAAATTCAGAATAATCCGAATAGATGGAACAAAATTAAAGCGATTGGGTTATGGAGGCTACGTTTCCTATAACTTCACTTTTGACAAGAACGGTGAAATCTCAAAACAAATTATTAAAAGTCGCTGATCTCGGGCAAAATCCAATCCCCAAACCTTGAGTTGCTGCATAGAACCCGGAAGCGCCGGATTTGTAACGGATGAAACGAATTTTTAGAACTCACTGACCGGTTAACGCCAATTTTAAATCGTTAAGTATTCAAAATCAATACTGGTGCATGCTTATTTTAATCATAAAAATTTCGTTGTCAATTTTTTGTTTATTAATTTTTCTTTACATTTAATGCATCTTTAATTTACTTATGTTATGAAAAAACTTTTACTTAGTTTTGGATTGTTTGTAACGACCACCTATTCATTCGGCCAGGTGATTTGTAATCAAACATCTCCAAACCCAACAGTTTATTCCTTCACTCAAGCCAGCGGATGGGGTAAGGATTTGACCATTCCCGGGAACTTTGTGCATGACACACTTGCAATTGCTTCCGATACAACAGGTTGTGGAACAATTACCAATGCTTCTGTTTCAGGAAACATTGCTGTAATTTATCGCGGAACCTGTAACTTTACTGTGAAAGTGCAAAATGCCGTAGCAGCAGGAGCTCTCGGTGTACTTATCATAAACAACGTCCCAGCGGCTCCAATTCCAATGGGGGGAACTCCAACAGGACCGGTAAACGTTCCAATCGCTATGATTTCCCAGGCTGACGGAGCATCTGTTCGTGCTACTATGACTGGCGGACCGGTTATGTTCTATATTGGTAACAAATCAGGTTTCTTTAACGACGATTTAGCGTTAAATGATATCGGTTCTATGAGAGCAAACGTTGGTTCTTTACCGATTTCATTAGCTCAAAACGGAACTGAATTTTCTGTTCCTCTTGGAGCATGGGTATTTAACCAGGGACAAAATGATTTGTCCAACATCGTTTTGAACGGTACTATTAAACGCAATGGAACAAGTGTACACAATGTAAACTCTACTCCGACTTCCATCCTTTCAGGAGATTCAGCATTCGTTCCTCTTACAACTTACTCACCTGCATCACATCAGGCCGGTGACTATGAAATCGTTTATACGGTAGATTTCGGTGCGGCAGATGATTACGCAAATGATAATACAAATACAAACTATTTCACATTAAGTGATTCATTGTGGTCATTATGCAGCCTTGACACGACTATTGTTTCCAAGCAAACTTACGTGCGCCCTGCAGAGTTACCGGTTAACCAATTCGAATCTTGTATTGCTTTCAAGAACGCAAATGCAGCAAGAGTTGCAATGGACGGTATTTACTTCGGAGGATTTACTATTACTGCTGCTGATACTGCAACAGTTCACCTGGATGATTTCGAAGCATTCTGGTCTTTGTATACCTGGGATGATCCATTTTTTACTGTTTCCGAGGGAACGTTTGACATTATCAGCCAGGTAGCTTACGGAAGCTTTACTTATCCTTCAGACGGAGATCCGCTTGCCGGAGAAACGATCTTTATGCCTTTAACAGGCGGTGATCAGGGAGCATCTCACTACCGTTTTGTGAACAATCAGCAATACCTATTGTGTATTGAAAACTTCCAACCGAAGTTATTTATGGCATATAGCGACAGAGACCATTACGATCTTCAAATGGAAACTGATGATTTGATTCGTTTCCCTAACAGATCTGATGCAGGTGACTTTACTCCGGC
>DJFP01000002.1:0-854 GCA_002432565.1 Flavobacteriales bacterium UBA5869 | reverse complement strand
AAAGTACAGGCTGCAGGTGATGCTTCATTGAAAATTGTAGATATGGCTGGTCGTGAGATTTCTACACAACAAGTGAAAATTGAAAATGGTCAATTCCAAACTTCTGTTGCAGGAATGAACGCTGGTACTTATGTATTCACATTAGATTATGCAAACGGTACTACTAGCCGCTTCAACGTGGTTGTATCTAAATAATTAATCAAAATTGATTGAAAGACCGAGGGATAACCCTCGGTTTTTTTATGCCCGAATTTTAAGTAGCAATTTGATTCGTATCTTCGCAAAAAAATAGTTATGAAACGTTCGCTAATCCTTTTCACACTGCTTGCTATTGCCTTTTCAGGAATGTCACAAATTCCGGGTTGGAACCATAGTCAGCCGATTACAATTCTTGAACACTCCGGAAACCCTGTTACCAACTACCAATTAAAACTCACCATTGATACGCAAACACCTATTTCAAACGGGCAAATGCTTATCACCGGAGACGATATCCGTTTTTCCACAGCCTGCAACGGCGGAGATACTTTGAACTATTGGATCGAGTCCGGAATGAATACTCCAACCACTCAAATCTGGGTCAAAGTCGACAGCATTCCGGCAAACGGAGGTAAAACCATTTACCTAAACTATGGAAATGCTTCTGCAGTTTCCGTTTCAGCTATCAATGGTACATTTTACGGACCGCATTCCTCGACAGACAGTGTTGACAATGGTGGTGCCGGTGGAGTTGGAGACAGCCAGCGCGGATTTCGGTTTTACCCGAATGAAGATATTCTTGTAACTGCATTCGGAAAAAGAGAACCAACAGGTACAACTCGCTACATTACCTTATTTGACAATGCCACCCAGGC
>DJFP01000064.1 GCA_002432565.1 Flavobacteriales bacterium UBA5869 | reverse complement strand
AACTTTATTGCAATCCAATGGTTGTGGAATGCACCCTGGTGGGGCTGTTCCAGTTGCCGATTTTACGGTGGATTCTTCTTTCTGTAAAGGAACAGGAAAATACGGATTTACCTCAACAGGCACAAATTGTTTGTACGCTGCCTGGGATTTTGATAATAACGGAACCATCGATACAGTTGGACAGCAAGTAGTTCATCGTTTTACTGCTTCCGGGTTTTATACTGTTAAATTATACGTGAGTGGATATGGAGGATCAGATACTTTGTCCCAGACGGTATCTGTTTTTGTCGCCTCAAATGCTATGTATCCAATTTCCGGGAGTATTTCTGGAACAACTATTGACCCGATCCAAAATGTTCCCTATGCCTGCATCGGATCAACAGTTAGCATAGGCGGAGTTCCCGGAATGACCAGTTATCAGTGGAGTAACGGAGCAACCACCCAAAATACTACCTTTACAATAGATAGTACTACTGAACTGTCATTAACCGTTACGACGCCATCCGGGGAGCAATTGTATTCCTGCGCAACCTTTAAAATCAGAGTGAATCCACGCATTCATTTATCCATAGATGTTGGAGCAGATACCGTAGATTGCGGTGAACTGGTTGTTTTGCGGTGGTATCCGATTCCGTATTGGTTTCCGGCAACCAATACCTGGTACAGGAACGGGAACTGGTTTTCAGAAAACCAAACNNTAACAAACAGCGATACCGCGTATTTTTATGTCAGAGATCACATTCCTGTTTCCCTGAGTTTTGATGGAACAACCTTGAGAACAAGTCATGATTGCCTCGTAAATTTTTGGTATCGGGATGGTGTACAAATTACTGGTTCTGACAGTTCGCTGATTGTGACTCAAAACGGATGTTATTGGTGTACATGCCTGGATTGTGCTTCTTCAACAACTGATACCATTTGCATTACGAATCTATCCCTGGGAGATCTTAAAACAACCCATTCATTCCAATTATTCCCGAATCCTTTTTCAAAAACACTGACCATGCAATTTTCTGACATGCAGCAAAACACCCTGGTAGAACTGCTTGAACCAAACGGTAAATTGGTGCGAAGTGAAATCATACAGGGAAAAGAATGGGTGATTGAAAGAGAAAATCTTGCCGCCGGAACTTACTTCATTCGCGTTTTTAATGAAGTCAATCAACTAAATGAAACGAAATTGGTGGTAATTGAATAAAACAAAAAAGGGCGTTTCGGTTTAACCAAAACGCCCTTGCTGTTTAATATGATTGAATTACAATTTTCTTGCAACTTCTACTTCTTCGTAAGCCTCAACTAAATCGCCAATTTTGATATCGTTGAATTTGTCAATATTCAAACCACATTCGTAGTTGTTCTTCACTTCTCTTACATCATCTTTGAAACGCTTCAATGATCCGAGAACTCCCGTATGAATTACAATTCCATCACGGATAACACGAACTTTGGAAGTACGTTTGATGACACCATCCATCACGTAACATCCTGCAATTGTACCCACTTTCGTGATTTCGAATGTTTCGCGGATTTCTGCCGTACCGATGACTTTTTCTTCGATATCCGGAGACAACATTCCTTCCATCGCAGCTTTCAGCTCATCTATTGCTTTGTAGATTACTGAGTACAGACGGATGTCAATTTGTTCCTGCTCAGCCAACTTACGTGCTGCAACTGATGGTCTTACCTGGAATCCGATCACGATTGCATCAGAAGCAGATGCTAAGTTCACATCAGCTTCGGTAATCGCACCAACTCCTTTGTGAACGATGTTTACCTGGATTTCTTCGGTTGAAAGTCTCAATAATGAATCGGACAATGCTTCGATGGAACCATCCACGTCACCTTTCACGATCAGGTTCAACTCCTTGAAATCTCCGATTGCCAAACGACGACCGATCTCATCCAGGGTAATGTGTTTGTTGGTACGAAGACCTTGTTCACGGTACAATTGCTCACGTTTCGTAGCAATTGATTTCGCTTCGCGCTCGTCGTCCATGATATGGAAAGTATCTCCGGCAGAAGGAGCTCCATTGATCCCCAATACGGATACCGGTTGTGCCGGACCAGCTTCTTTCAAAGCAATTCCATGCTCATCATGCATTGCACGAACACGACCGTAGTTTCGTCCTACCAATACTACATCTCCTACTTTCATTGTTCCTGCATGAACCAGCATATTTGTCACATATCCTTTTCCTTTATCCAAAGAGGATTCGATCACGGTACCAACCGCGTTCTTATTCGGATTTGCACGTAAATGCAGGATCTCTGCTTCCAACAATACTTTATCCAGCAACTCGTCGATGTTCAAATTCTGTTTTGCTGAAATTTCCTGGCACTGGTATTTTCCACCCCATTCTTCCACCAGGATATTCATGGCAGAAAGCTGTTCGCGGATTTTATCAGGGTTTGCACCCGGCTTATCAATTTTATTGATCGCGAATACCATTGGTACGTTGGCCGCCTGAGCGTGAGAGATTGCTTCTTTTGTTTGAGGCATCACGTCGTCGTCCGCAGCAACAATGATAATTGCAACGTCTGTTACCTGGGCACCACGAGCACGCATCGCCGTAAAGGCTTCGTGACCCGGTGTATCTAAGAACGTCATTTTACGACCATCTTTCAGAGTAACCGAATAAGCACCGATATGCTGTGTAATTCCTCCGGCTTCACCGGCTGTTACGTTTGCATTACGGATCTTATCCAATAAGGAAGTTTTACCGTGGTCAACG
>DJFP01000084.1:6194-14947 GCA_002432565.1 Flavobacteriales bacterium UBA5869 | reverse complement strand
AATCAACATCAATGCGATACCGTAAGGCAAGTAACCAGCTACTCCTTCAATAATGCGCTTTACAGATGCATACCAACCTGTTTCAGTGGCGTACTGTAAAGCTAAGAAGTACAATGCTCCCAAACCGATTGCAAAGAAGAAGAAACTGTCTACCAACAAGTTTCCTAAGAAACGCTGCGTAAAGTTCTCGCCTCCATGACAACTAAATTCTACCCAGATACCTAAACACAGGCCGATAACTCCTAACAACATCAGGACTACCGTAAGGGATTTTGCTTTTGATGAAATCTTGAATTCCATTTCTATTCGTTTTCTATCTTAGTAAATATTACTTTTTTGCAGTTGTATCTACTGCTGTTGCCATAGTTCCCCATGCTTGAGCACCGTTAGCGTCGAAAGTTCCATACTTTTGGTCCTGGAATTTTCTTACATAATGTACCAAAGTCCAGATCTCTTTCTTGTTCAATAAAGATGCATGAGCCCCCATCATTCCTTTACCGTAGTAAATAGAATAGAACATTTGACCTTCAGCAATCGTTAAACCGCTCAATACAGCCGCACCGGTGTAAGCTCCGGATTTAACCATTGGACCTTCTCCGTCACCTTTCTCACCATGACAGTGATTACAGTTTACCTGGTACAATGCTTTTCCTTCAGCGAAAATTTTATCAGCAACTTCCTGAGAAGTCAACTTCAATGGATTCACGTCAGCAGCAGCCATTTTGTATTCGTAATCCGCATCTTCATTCGAAGACAAATCATATTGGTACAAACCGTGAGTTTCTGCAAACAATCTACCCGGCATACGGTGGTATGGAAGTAAGGTATGAACAGTTGCCGAATCAGTACCCCAATAAGGAATTGCATAACGCGGAGGAACCATTGCGGAACGGCGCATTTTGAATTCGTCATTGATTTGTCCGCGAACTTCACCATAATCAACATATGGTTCAACCGCAGGAGAACGATACATATCAGGCATGTATTCTAAACCTGCACTATCAGGATCCGAAGTACACGCTGCCGCTAGCAACGCTACTACTGAAAACTGTGCAAATGCCTTGAATTTTACTTTCATCTGTATTGGTCTTTAAACGCTGTAAGACTTAAGATCTACAGTTAATTAATGAATATCTTTTTGATCTATTTCTATCACTCCTGTCTCATTCAACATCGTCATCAATTCTCCTTCTGAGAACTGACCGTTGTCTGACAAACGCAATTCCATTACGAATTTATCATCTGTCGTACGAGGATCAGGGTTTGTTGCCGGCATTCCTGGCAATGTCTTATTCAATAATAAATAAGTGATCGCCATTCCGTGAGCAGCACACAATACTGTAAACTCAAATGTAATCGGAATGAAAGCCAAAACGTTATCCAAATAAGTCATGCTTGGTTTACCACCGATGTTCATCGGCCAGTCATGAATCATGAAATAATTCATTCCCAAAGTTGCCAGTGTAGTACCTGTCAAACCGTATAAGAATGCCATAATACCCAAACGTGTATGCTTAACACCGATAATCGGATCAATACCGTGAATCGGGAACGGAGAAAACACGTCAGCTACTTTAACTCCTTTAGCGACTAACTTCTTTGCACCGTCTTTTAGTACATCGTCGTCGTCATACATTGCATAAATTACTTTCTCTGCCATGTTTCTCTATTAATGATTGTTAATATCGTTTGTGCCTTCCGCATTAGGGTCAGCATGTCCAGTGCCTGAATCCGGTCCATGATCGTGTCCGTGGCTACCATGACCGTTTTTTGCAAAATAAGGGTGAACCGGAGCGGTATCGTTCTTATAAGATTCACCGGATGATTTCAAGATTGTTTTCAATTCGTTCAACGCCAATACCGGGAAGAAACGAGCAAACAATAAGAAGAATACGAAGAACAGACCGATCGTTCCGATATATACGCCTAAGTCGATGTGACTCGGGTAGTGCATAGACCAGGAAGAAGGTAAGTAATCGCGGTGGATGGAGGTAACGATAATTACGTAACGCTCGAACCACATACCGATGTTTACAACAATCGAGATGATGAATGTAAACAATAAACTTCTGCGTAATTTTTTGAACCACATCAACTGTGGAGAAACCACGTTACATGTCATCATCGCCCAGTAAGCCCACCAGTATGGTCCTGTTGCTCTGTTGAAGAATGCGTATGCTTCGTATTCAACACCTGAATACCAGGAAATAAATAACTCGGTGATATATGCCGTACCTACGATCGAACCTGTAACCATGATTACGATGTTCATGTACTCTACGTGCTTCGTGTGGATGTAAGCTTCCAATTTCATCGCCTTACGCATCACCAAAAGAAGCGTTTGTACCATCGCGAATCCGGAGAATACCGCTCCTGCAACGAAGTACGGAGGGAAGATAGTGGTATGCCATCCAGGGATAACCGATGTAGCAAAGTCAAAGGATACAATCGAGTGAACCGAGAATACAAGTGGTGTAGCAACACCTGCAAGTACCAGGGAAACCAATTCGAAACGGTTCCAGTGCTTAGCACGTCCTGACCAACCGAAAGAAAGGATTGAATACATTTTCTTTGGAATCGGCTTCTTAACACGGTCACGGATCGTAGCGAAATCAGGGATCAAACCGATGTACCAGAAAACCAGTGATACGGAAAGATATGTAGAGATCGCAAATACGTCCCATAATAGCGGTGAGTTGAAGTTAACCCATAATGAACCGAAATGGTTTGGCAATGGAAGAGTCCAGTAACCTACCCATAAACGACCCATGTGGATCAGCGGGAACAAACCTGCCATGAATACTGCGAAGATTGTCATCGCCTCAGCAGAACGGTTAATCGCCATTCTCCATTTTTGACGGAACAATAACAATACGGCTGAGATCAGGGTTCCAGCGTGACCGATACCTACCCACCAAACGAAGTTGGTAATATCCCAAGCCCAACCAATGGTCTTGTTAAGACCCCAAACTCCGATACCTGTTCCTAACAAGTAAAAGATACATCCTACTCCGTATAATCCGATAACTAAAGCGATACCGAATAAAATGTACCACATGCGCGGTGCTTTATCCTCAATCGGTTTACATACGTCCTCGGTAATCTCGTGATACGTCTTGTGACCTAATATGAGGGGTTCACGAATTGCAGCTTCCTTATGCATTAGACTTTAATTTTAAGCAATTAATGATTTGACTTACTTTCATGTTTTCCTGCGTGGTGTCCACCATGGTGAGCAGCAGCTTCTTCTTTCTTAGCTTCTGCAACCAATCTGTCCAATTCCGTATTGTCGTTGTTACGAACTTTAACCTGGTACCAAACATTCGGTTTCACTCCTACTTCTTCCAAAGCCTGGTATGAACGCTTATCTCCGGATACTTTGCGGATCTTAGAGTTTACATCATTCCAGTCACCAAATACGATTGCTCCTGCAGGACACGCATCTGAACAAGCAGATTCGAAGTCGCTATCCTGAACCGTACGGTTTTGAACCTTAGCTTCTAGTTTTACAGATTGGATCTTCTGAACACAGAATGAACATTTCTCCATCACACCGCGTGTACGAACTGTAACATCAGGGTTCAATACCATACGTCCTAAATCGTCCTGAGCAGGGTTGATCTCTGTAAACTTCTTATAAGATGGGTAGTTAAACCAGTTGAAACGACGAACCTTGTAAGGACAGTTGTTAGCACAGTAACGAGTACCGATACAACGGTTATAAGTCATTTGGTTTAATCCTTCATTGGAGTGTGTTGTTGCAGCAACCGGACAAACCGTTTCACACGGAGCGTGGTTACACTGCTGACACATCATCGGCATGTGAACCACAGCCGGGTTTGCAGTAGGGATTTCAGATTCTACGTAATCCAAATGTCCAAGAACAGGATCTTTACGTGTTCCTACTGCTGCTTCTTCGCTGGAAGCAAAGTAACGGTCGATACGCAACCAGTGCATTTCACGACCTCTGCGTACTTCGTCTTTTCCAACTACCGGAATATTGTTTTCAGCCTGACAAGCAATGATACAAACACCACAACCAAAACACTGGTTCAAGTCGATTGTCATTCCCCAACGGTGACCGATATTTTCTACCGGATGCGCATCCCACAAATCAAATTCAGAGATCGGAACTTCACCTTCATGTGTATGTAACACGTGCTTGTGGTTGTAAGCTCCAGGCTCTTCATTTTGGTAAATATCCAAAGTTGTTTCTCTAACGATAGAGTTACGGGACATTACCGTATGGTGAATTTGCGTTGCTGCGATCGGATAAAGGTCGTTTCCTGCTTTTGCAATGGAACCAACCACGTTGTTTTGGTAAGTTCCATTCTCCCATGTAAGGAAACGGAATGCATTTTTACCAACTGATACGCGGTTACCTTTAGCATCTGTTTCGAAACCTCCGTATTGCTTTGTTACGAATGCCGCGTTACCGATGTTTTCGTTTCCTTCTCCACGTCCGTATCCAAGAGCGATACCGATAGTACCCGCAGCTTGTCCCGGTGAAGGATAAACAGGAAGCGTGATTGATTCACCATCAACTTTTACAGTTGCCATGTTCAATCCGTTCTCCTGGTCGAAAGTTGTTGCGTAACCTTCTTTTCTCATTGTCTCAGGCGACATGGTGATGTAGTTATCCCAAGTCACTTTGGAAATCGGGTCCGGCATCTCTTGCAACCATGGGTTACCAGCCATATCTCCGTTTCCGATACCTGCTTTTTGGTACAATACAACTTCAAGAGAACCTGATTTCGGTAATTTACCTGCTACTTTACCCATAGCAGCGTCATTGAACGCTACAGGAGCACCCGGCATTACGAAATCTTCGTTACAGCTATTGTGAATAGCCATTTCCCAGTACGTATTGAAATCCGTGTATTTTGTCTGCATTGGGAAACCATACATTTCCCAATTCTTTTGAATGTATTCGTATGCTACACGTGAATCTTTTCCTCCACGATTTTTCTTTCCTGCCCAAACCAATAGAGACTCCATAGCTGAAGCTGTATCGAATAACGGACGGATTGTAGGCTGTGCGATTGCATAATGACCTGCTTTCGGATTGTAATCCATCCATGACTCTAATGCATGGTGGTCAGGAGCAATGTATGTACATTTTGTAGCTGTTTCATCTCCGTATCCGGATAATGAAAGGCTTAGTTTTACATTTTCAAGTGCCGCTGCAAACGCTTTACCATTCGGTAAGTTGTAAACAGGGTTTGTTCCTAAGAAGAATACCGCATCCGGTCCTTTCCCTGCGATAACATCAGAAACCAATTTCTGCATTTTTGCATCTTCGGATTGGAACATTTGTAACTGCTTATCGAAAAGGATTGTTTTTCCGTAAGCTCCCAATACGCTGTTCAGTTTGTTAGTCAAGATCTGAATCGCTTTGTTATTGGAACCGGAAACAACCACTGACATTCCTTTGGAAGCTTTCAATGCTTTTACAGCCTGATTAGCAACCGCTTGCGCTTCTTTCGGAAGAGCAGAAGAAACTCCTGCATTCACCCCGAATTTACCAAGGATATAAGCCAATACATTTGCCTGCTCACTAGGTTTGATCATTCCGCGGTAATCTGCGTTTGAACCAGTGATAGACATTGTTGATTCGAACTGGAAGTGTTTGCTCATCCATTCTCCGTCCGGGTTACGGCGTTTTCCGTAATCAGCTGAGAAAGCATTTCCAAGCAACCAGGTTGACAAGAAATCTGCACCAATACTAACGATTGTTTTAGCCTGCGTGAAATCATAATCAGGAATAGCACGCATTCCGAATGACTCCAGGTTAGCCTCACGCATTCCGGCGTAAGAAATTGCGTCGTATTGAATAAAGTTAAAGTTCGGGTGAACAGTTGCCATTCCGTTTGCATCTTTCACTTCTCCGTAGATACTTGTAGACAAGTCTACGATTGCACCCTGCATAGAAGGAGAAATTACTGAATTTGCAACGAAAGCAACTTTACCGTTTGATTTCTTGATATCAGCCAATGCAGCTTTTACAGCTCCATCCAACTTATCCCATGAAATATCTTTTCCGCCTTTAGCCTGCGCTGTTTTTAAACGAGCATTATCGTAAAGTGAAAGAACGGATGAAACGATCTGAGGAGTCAGAGCTCCCTGTGTAAATCCGAAATCACGGTTTCCTTTAATATAAATAGGTCGACCTTCACGTGTTTTAACAACAATACTTGCGTAAGCATTTCCATCGTAATACGTGGAAGCATACCAGGTTGCAACACCCGGTGTTACGTTTTCCGGTTTAACAACGTAAGGAATAGCTTTTGTAACCGGCGCTTCACATGCAGCAACTGTAGCAGCTGCAACACTGAATCCCAAGAATTTCAAGAAGTCACGACGTGCCGTAGATGTTTCAGCAAGTTGATCATCACCTAAGAATTCGTCAACAGAAACAGACGGAGAAAACTCCTGGTCTCTTGACTCAATGAATGCAGGCGTTTCATGCAATTCATCAAGACCTTTCCAATATTTTTTTGACATAGCCATAATCTTTGTTCTACTGTTCTGGATTGATTAATAGTGACATTTAGCACATTCCCAACCACCTAATTCTTTAACCGTTATTTTCTTGTCCTCAAGGAACTTGTTGTATAATTTTCTGTCTTTTAACAAACGGTTATGTATTTCATTGTAATAATTGCTTCCTTTTGAATCCAATGACCCTGAAGAAATTTCTTTCTCAGCGTGACATTCGATACACCATCCCATTGTCAAAGTCGCTTTCGTCAACGGAACATTACCTTCGACCTTGTTCAATTCGGAAACCGGCTGAACTTTAGCAGTTTCATTCATTTTTGTCATATCACCGTGACACTGCTTACAATCTACCTGCCCTGCAACTACGTGCTGCTGGTGGTTGAAGTAAACGTGATCAGGTAAAACGTGAACTTTGTTCCAGATAATCTCTTTTGTTTTCCCGGAATATTTCTGAGTTGCAGGATCGTAACCGGCAGCAGCATAAATCTTAGCGATTTTCTCTTGTTGTTCCGGAGTATTTCCATTGATCTGCTTGTGACAGTTCATACAAACGTTCACTGTTGGAATCCCTGCAGTTTTTCCGTTATCAGCAGAGTTGTGACAATACTTACAATCGATCCCGTTCTTTCCTGCGTGAATATCATGCGGGAATTCGATCGGCTGAGATGGTTGATAATCTTCCAATACTCCGATTGAATAAAGGGAAAGGAATAATGAAACGATCAAAGACATTACTATCACCAATCCTCCAAGACCAACATAACGCTTGTATTTCCAAGCCCATGCTTTGAATTCCTGTCCGAATGAAAGCTCATCGTTCACAGCCTGACCTTCATGTTCTCTTGTTGCATTTCTCAACTGACGACGAACACCGCCAACAGCCATAATAATTACAGCAAAGACAACACCCATCAGAATCCAAACCCATGAAAGTCCGTCCTCTTCTACTTCTCCGACAGCACCTGCACCCGCGCCATCTCCTGTCGCAACAGCAGCAGCCGGATCAGGCTGTTCGTCAACCCAATTAAAGATCGCATCAATTTCTTCGGTTTTTCCAGCCAAATCCGGGAATGTATTCATTGCCGTTGGCTTTACACCAGAAACTTTTTTCGCATACGGATCCGCAGCAGCAGCAGCATTCCAGTTCGCTACCCACAAATAGATAGACCCTTCTTTCGCACCTTCTGAAGCCCATTTTTCACGGACCTTAAAAAGTTTCGGACCCGTACCATCTTTGTGTGGAGAGTGACATGTAGCGCACTTCGCCTTAAATAACGCTCCGCCATCAACCTGAGCGAAACTATCAAATGCACCAACAACAAATACTGTTGAAAGCGCACCGACACACCATTGTTTTATACTTCTAAACATCTGATTATTAGATATTTTTGTTTCTAAAATAAGTTGCCAACCCTATGTTAACACAGCAATTGACGATGGCAAATTTAGAAGAATAAGGGGTTTCTGTGACAGTTTTATGACAATTTCTGCGCCCGTTTTTTTAATTTAAAATGATTCTAAATAACTCAATTCTTTCACATTTCTTAACAATCCCCTAATTTGCTACAACTTACGTTCTTTTAAGGGGTTTCCGGCAGGTTTTTTTGGCATGATTTTTTTCAATGAAATCAGCAAATACAGAATGAATCGAGCACCTAAAAAAAATCGGTTAACTTTGTCAAAAGCTCCCGGATATGAAAAAATTGATTTTGGCAACAGCCCTTACTAGTATTTCTTACTTTGGAAATGCGCAGGTAACTATTGTAAAGGACAGTAGAATCGATGATTTGGTGCATGCTCAAAGTCAGGGATCTTCCTCTGAAATCATCGGATACCGTTTGCAATTGACATTTGATTCCAGCAAGTCGGTTATTGATGATTCCCGATCACGTTTTTCAGCACAATTTCCCAAAGTGGACACTTATGTAGAATTCGTTGCGCCACACTATTTTTTAAAAGTAGGTGATTTCAGAACGCAGCTGGAAGCCGAGAAGGTTAAAACTGCTACTGCCGCACAATTTCCGACCGGTTTTATCGTAAAAGAAAAGATTAATTTGCCGCGGATAGACCAGTAGAAAATGTTCAAAGGGTTCAAATGTTCAAAAAGTTGAATCCAGCAGTTTGAACTGTTGAACTTTTTAAACTATTGAACTCAATTGCTTTGCAATTGACCTCCCCGCAACATATCCGCTTGAAACGCATCCCTGGATTAAATAACCTCCTGTAGGTGCATCCCAATCAATCATCTCACC
>DJFP01000084.1:1067-6158 GCA_002432565.1 Flavobacteriales bacterium UBA5869 | reverse complement strand
ATTCCTATAGAAAACTCTTTGATTGCCTTCGCCAGTTCTTTCGGATCCAAAAACCGCTGTTTTGAAACAAAATTCCTGATCCAAAAAATGGCTACTTCGCCCAATTTCAGTTCTTTCAGTCCTTGTGACGGATTTTTTGCCTTTTTCAGCACCTCAAACACCTTTTGCTGTGTCATCTGAGGTTTCAGATCTACATTGAAAACCGGTTTTTCCATTTTCCGCAAAGCTCCATTGATCGCATAAACCGGTTTTCCTTCCAAACCGTAGCTTGTGCATACCAAATCTCCGGAACAACTTTGGTTTCCTGCAGAAACCCGGATATTTTTCAGGATTTTCCCTTCCAAATCTCCCAACCAGTTCTCATAAAGAACCAATCCTGAATTACTTGATTGAAAAGGATTCAACACAATTCCTTTCTGTTCAAAAACAGTTGTCCAAAACCCGTCAGAACCGGTAATCGGCCAGGATTTCCCTCCCAGTGCCAATACCAGGTAATCGAAATCGATTTTTTCCAGCTTTCCGTCCCGTTCTACCTCCACTTGTTTTTCATCGAAGTCAACAAAGCGGGTGTTTAGCATAAACTGAACTTTCGGTTCTAAAAGCTGTTTCCAGGCATTCAGCACCTGTATCGGTTTAATGGCATCCTCCGGAAAGATTTTCCCGGAAGAACCAACCTTCGTCTCAATACCTATTTGTTTCAGGAATTTAATCCAGTCCTTATTTGAAAACTGTCTGACAGCCTGTTTAATCCAATCGGAATCATACTTTTCCCGGAATTCACTTTGCGTTTCAGAATGTGTGAGATTAAACCCACCATCTCCGGCAACCAGGAATTTACGGCCTACGCTTGCCTTTTGGTCCAGCAGCAAAATTTCACAATCACTTTTCAGCAACTGCGTTGCAGCCATTAATCCGGCGGGACCACCGCCGATGATTATTACGCGCTCCAAATCAGCGATAATTAATCGTGATCTTCTTAGCCAATTCCTTTGCTTTATCCGTAATTTTACTTACTTCCTCATCACCGGAATACAATACCACCGCCATTCTTCGGTAAGGTCTTGTTGTTGGTTTTCCGAAAATGCGCACATCAGAACCTTCCACTTTCAACACTTCTTCCAAACCGGAAAAAGCAGGTGTATAATCGGATTCTCTATCTGCCAGAACCACAGCACTTGCCCCGTTTTTCAAAGAAACAACCGACGGAATAGGCAAACCAAGTATAGCACGGGCATGCAGTTCAAATTCGCTGAAATTCTGAGTTCCCGCTAGCGTTACCATCCCGGTATCATGCGGACGCGGGGATAATTCGGAGAAATAGGCCCCGTCTTTTGTAATAAAAAACTCTACTCCCCACAAACCTGAACCGCCAAGTGCTTTCGTTACTTTTGCGGCCATTTCCTGTGCTTCTTTCAAGTGCTCCGCATGCATCGGCATTGGCTGCCAGCTTTCCTGGTAATCTCCGCGTTCCTGTCTGTGACCGATCGGCGCACAAAACAAGGTTTCGCCGTTATTTTGTGTTACTGTTAAAAGCGTTATCTCGTAATCAAAAGGAATAAATTCTTCCACGATTACTTCTTTCAAATCCCCCCGGGAACCTTCAATAGCATAAGTCCATGCTTTGGAGATCTCTTCTTTCGAACGGATAACAGACTGGCCTTTCCCGGAACTCGACATAAGTGGTTTTACCACACATGGAATACCGATCTCCAAAACTGCCTGCTCAAATTCTTCACCCGTTTTAGCATACCGATAATTAGCTGTTTTTACTCCCAGGTCTTTAGCCGCCAGATCACGAATAGCCTTGCGGTTCATTGTAAAATTAGCTGCTTTTGCAGAAGGAATGACCTGGATTCCCATTTTCTCGTATTCGTAGAAACGCTCCGTACGGATCGCTTCAATTTCCGGAACAATTAAATCGGGGTTATGCTTTGCTACAATTGCATCCAACGAAACGGCATCCAGCATATTGATCACTTCAAAGGAATCCGCCACTTGCATGGCAGGTGCGTTCTCATAGCTGTCAACAGCAATTACTGTTTGTCCCAAACGCTGCAGTGCGATTACCAGTTCTTTTCCAAGTTCACCGGAACCAAGGAGTAAAATTTTCTTTTGCATATCCAAAAGTAGTATAAAGAGTTCAAAAAGTTCAACCGGGTTCAATTGATTTTGAACTTTTAACCCATTCAACTTTTGGACCTTTCGCTAAATAGAAACCACCCTACACCACTTTTTTTTAACTATTTACCGCAAAAATTAAACAACTTCATCCGTAAAAATCACGTCATTTAGATTATTAACTATATTTGAATTAATCATGAAGGAAAGATTAACTGACTTGTTACACACTTATGACGGAATTTCATTGGATGAATTATCCCGTGCTCCCTTAATGAACCGTGTAGATGAGAAGTTTGCCTTTCCGATCAGTAAACTGGAAGCTTTCCTTGATGAGATGCGTCCTTATTACGACGTTTTGAATATAGACGGAAAAGTAATCTTTGATTATACCAGCCAGTATTTCGACAATCCTTCTTATTCTTTTTTCCAGGACCATCACAAATCGATCCCAAACCGTTTTAAGGTGCGTATCCGCACGTATCTGGACAGTAACAAATCTTACCTGGAGGTAAAAGAAAAGATCAAGGGAAGAACAGATAAGAACCGGATCAATATTGATGGCTTTACCTCTGACTTTTCACAGGAACAGCGTTCCTTCCTGCTTGGCAGGCTGCGCAAACACATAGACCTAAAACCGGTAATGGTGAACAGTTATCGGCGCATTACGCTGGTAAATAAACTGGTTGAGGAACGTCTCACGATCGATTTTGATATTGTAAACGGAACATTGGATGCCCCGGAGTCCAAAAACCAAACACTTTCAGCAATTGTTATTGCAGAATTGAAACAGCCCAAACTCGATAGAACTTCTCCCTTCTATCAATTAATGAAACGCGAATTAATTCGTCCGTTTCGCATATCTAAATTTTGCTTCGGAATGATTGACCTTTACGAGGAAACCCAATTAAAGGCAAACCGATTCAAAGCAAAAAAGCTACTTATACAAAAACTAATAAACAATTCATCACATGCTTCTCGCCCATCAGCCGGATTTTAAACTATTCGGTATCTCCTTTTTCAACGAAGATCTTTATGCGCTTTTATTCAGAATGTGCATCAACTTAGCGGTTCTTGTCATCCTGATCCGCTTCATGTATTACACCAAAGCAAGACGAAAAGACTACCTCTTTACCTACTTTTTGATCGGAATGATCACTTTTTTCCTGTGTTTCGGACTAAAGAAACTTGACATAGACACAGGAATGGGACTCGGGCTTTTCGCTATCTTCGGAATTTTAAGGTATCGCACGGAAGGAATCGAGATCAAGGAAATGACTTACCTGTTCCTGGTTATTGGTCTTTCGGTAATCAATGCCCTGGCATCCAATAAAATCTCACTGGCCGAAATGGCTTTGATGAACGGTTGTTTGATCCTGCTGACTGCCGGTTTGGAGTATTTATGGCTTCTAAAGCACGAAACCAGGAAGATTATTGTTTACGACCGCATTGACCTGATCCAGCCTGAGAAATACGAAGAGATGATGGCTGACATCCAAAAAAGAACCGGCTTAAAAATCAACCGTGTTGAGATCGGTAAAATAGATTTTCTGCGGGATGTTGCCCAAATCATGATTTTCTACGACGGAGATATTCAATCATTCGGAACCGGAGCCGGACCAAGCGATTCGGAATAGATAAAACTATTTTCATTTTATTGGAAAAACGTAGGGGCGAATAATTATTCGCCCCTACGTTTTTTTATTTCTGAATCTCAATCAATTACTTCACAGCATCTGCCTTTTCCCGGGCTTTATTCATAATGTTATCAGCCTTGGTCTGTGCCTCCTGTTCCAATTTGTTTGCACTGTTGTCTGCCTTCTTCTTGCCTTCTTTACAAGCAATCTCAGCAGCCTTTTTCTTAAGTGGGTTTGACCCTGCAGCAGTCATCGCGTCGTTACACTGTTTGTCTGCTTCTGTACGGATCTGATCACCGGCTTTTTTTGCTTCTGCTTTTACTTTGTCAGCTTCTTTCTGCGCATCGGCCATGATTTTGTTTTTCTCCGCAATCAGATCTTTTTTCACTTCATCGACCTTATCTTTCACAATCGTTTTCACGGAATCTTTCGCTTTATCAAGCATTTCTTTTCCTTTTTCCTTCAAATTGTCTTTTAGGTTCCCGGTTGCTTTCAATAAGGCTTCTTTAAAGTCGGTTTTAATTACCGGTTTGGTCACTGTTCCGCCAACCAGTGCATTTACAGGGATAACATCCGGAATAGAAGCTAAACTCAATTTCGGAGCAATACCGTTTACTTTCGCAATCCCTTGTTCAGCTGCCTTGATAATTCCACCAGGGATCATTGCTTTCGGGATCTGCATTGCCATTTTATAATCGATATCCTGCGTAAACGAGGTAGAACCTGTAACTTCGGTATCGATTCCGCTCATTTTGATCTTCAATGGCTTTTTCAGGCTCATTTTCCCATCCTTAAAGCTGAAGAATGCTTTCACATCTTTAAACGTCTGGTTGGAGATCTTATCCATACTCAATGCGTCTCCGAGTTTTTTCAACGGTTCAAAACCACTAACCGTAACAGTATTGGTAAAAAAGTCTCCATCTCCGGTCAACGTATTGTAAACAGGCTCCAGGGCTTTTGTCAAATCACCTTTCATATTTAGATTGGAACTAAACTTCCCGGTTGCGTATTTGGCAACCGGCGCCAGTTTCCCGATCGTTAAGAAATGGGATGTGATTTCCTGGATATCGATCTCTTTCAGGTTGTAACCCAAATCGATTGCCGGCTTGTTGTGGTCTTTCGAGCTGTAGCTTCCGCGAAGACCAACTGTTCCACCCATGGTGTTCATGGTCAATCCGTTCAAAGAAGCAACTTCTTCTTTCACGTTTACATTTCCTTTGATATTGTTCACATCAATTCCGTTGTAATGCAGTTTCTGAACATTGGTATTCAGGTTGAAATCCACATTCTCAGGAATCAGTAACGGTTCTACATTCGGATCTACCGGAGCCGGTTG
>DJFP01000084.1:0-1049 GCA_002432565.1 Flavobacteriales bacterium UBA5869 | reverse complement strand
GCTCCCTTCAACAACTGGTCTTTCTCGTTATTTCCGAATAAATACCCCAAATAGTTATCGATCTTTCCATCCATCGCAAAATCGGATTTACCCATGCTTGCGTGCATTTTCTCCAATGTCAGGTTCTGCGGGCTGAAACGGAAAGTCAAATCTTTCACGTTCACATCTTCATTCAGGTCTTTGGATTTGTATAGGAAATCGAATAGTTCAATCAACCCTTTCGCATCAAATTTCTCGTATTGTTCTGTCTCGATGGCGCTCATACGTCCGTTCAAAGCTACATCGGCATTCAGTTTTCCTTTGTAAGATTCACCTTCGGCCAGAGGCATCACTTTCCCGATCGTAGCCATATTTACACGTGCTTTGATATTGGAATTGATCAACGGATCTGTGATAGGATTGCGTAGTTTCAGGTTTGCATCGATCAGGTTACCCACAAACTCCGAGTGGAATTTCGTGACATCCAAAGTCATTTTGTCCAGGTTAGAACCCCCCGCAAACTTTGAACCTGCGTCTACGTTAATGTTGCTGATAGACCCTAAACCTGCATACTGAATCATTGCTTTGTTAACATTCAAACCGAAATCCCATCCCGGAAGGTTTTTCTCGTCCAAACGGCCTTTTACTTCCCCGTTCATTTTCAGATTTCCTTTTGCGATCATGCTTTCATAACCACTTTGGTAGAAGCTTGGCACCAAAGACAACAAATCTTTGAAGCTGATTTCCTTCGTATTCAATTTCAAATCGATCTGGTCGTGGTCTTTCAGCATTTGGTAAAACCCGTCTAAAGACATGTTGAAGTTGTTCAGTGTAAAATGGTTCTCTTTCAGGGTAAATTTGGAATCATCTTCCTTGAATTCCATCAACAGGTTCACATCCGCATTGGTTTTTACTTTCGACAAATAGCTCAAGCCCTCCATTTCGAAGGTCAGCTCGTCCATTTGAGTGCTGGTTGCAAAATCAATCACATCCGCTGTTAAATCACCTTCACCGGTATGATTCAGGTTCTTGATATTGGCATACATATCGGAAGCCTGGTCATCATAAAC
>DJFP01000186.1:3129-3498 GCA_002432565.1 Flavobacteriales bacterium UBA5869 | reverse complement strand
CTCACTACCCCGGACTACACCATTGATGATTTCGTGGAAGATCTTCGGAAAAAGAATTTTATCCGTGATAAAAACGGAAAAGACGGAACCGGCGGAGCAGAAATTACTGCTAAAATGGAACGAGCCATTCGCCAGCACGCCCTGGAACAAATCTTCGGGAACCTGAAAAAAAGNNGGTGATTACCGGCAGTTCAATTTCGGCGACGGGCTGGAAAAAATCTCCATGACAGAGAGTCTGCGAAACGCACAGATTAACAACGGAATGGGAGAATTCCAGCTTCATGAACGTGATTTAGTGGTTGAAGAAAGCTTCTACAAAGCACAAATGAGTACGGTTCTGATGATAGACATCAGCCACAGCATGATCCT
>DJFP01000186.1:0-3108 GCA_002432565.1 Flavobacteriales bacterium UBA5869 | reverse complement strand
AGGCGAAAGACCTTCCTTACCTGGAAGTCGGACCGTATCACACCAATACAGTTGCAGGGCTCGAATTGGCAATGGACCTGCTTCGCAGAAAGCGCAATACCAACAAGCAGATCTTTATGATTACCGATGGAAAACCGAGTTGTGTGATCGAACCGGATGGTTCCTATTACATGAATTCTGTTGGTTTGGACAAGTACATCGTCGACAAATGCTACACAACGGCTCAACAGGCGCGTAAACTGCACATTCCAATCACCACGTTCATGATTGCACAAGACCCGTATTTACAGCAATTCATTCAGAACTTTACAGCTGCAAACCAGGGAAAGGCATTCTATACGGGGATCCAGGGATTGGGACAAATGATCTTTGAAGATTACCAAACAAATCGAATTAAACGAATCAGAGGATAGACAACAAGTTCAAAAGGTTTAAAAGTTCAATTTGAACATTTGAACATTTGAACATTTGAACATTTGAACATTTGAACAAATTAAATACACAAACAAAACGTATGAAATCAATAAAAACATTAGGCGAATTAAAAGCATCGGGATACCAAACCAAGAGCGTTAAAGAAGAACTACGGTCGAATTTAATGGAAGCATTGAAATCCGGGAAGCAGGCATTTGAAGGGATACACGGTTACGAAAACACGGTTATACCTGAATTGGAGCGTGCTATCCTGGCAAAACACAATATCAATTTACTGGGGCTTCGCGGACAGGCAAAAACCCGTCTGGCACGCCTGATGGTGAACCTGCTTGATGAATGGATGCCGATCGTTCAGGGTTCAGAAGTAAACGATGATCCGCTGGCGCCGCTTTCCCGCTATGCAAAAGACCTGATTGCAGAAAAAGGAGATGATACACCGATTGCATGGGTTCACCGCGAAGACCGCTTTGCTGAGAAACTGGCAACTCCGGATGTAACGATTGCAGACCTCATCGGGGACGTAGATCCGATCAAAGCTGCAAACATGAAATTGTCCTACGCTGACGAGCGAGTAATTCACTTCGGGATGATCCCACGCGCAAACCGGTGTATTTTCGTGATTAACGAATTACCGGATCTACAGGCCCGCATCCAGGTGGCTTTATTCAATATTTTACAGGAAGGTGATATCCAGATACGCGGTTTCCAATTGCGCTTCCCACTGGATATTCAGTTTGTATTCACTGCAAACCCGGAAGATTACACGAACCGCGGAAGTATCGTTACACCGCTGAAAGACCGTATCGGTTCTCAAATTCTCACGCACTACCCGGAAACTATCCAGGTTGCAAGGACCATTACCGAACAGGAAGCAAAACTGGAAGGGGATCAGAAAGAGAATATCTCTGTTCCGGGACTGGCAATGGACCTGATCGAACAAATTGGATTTGAAGCTCGTGAAAGCGAATACATTGACGTGAAAAGCGGTGTAAGTGCACGAATGAGTATTTCTGCCTTTGAGAACCTGGTGAGTGCAGCAGAATTGCGCGGATTGAAAAACAAAAGCCCGAAAACAAGCGTCAGACTGGCCGATTTCCAGGGAATCATCCCTGCCTTAACGGGAAAAATGGAATTGGTATACGAAGGTGAACAGGAAGGAAGCACATATGTTGCGGAACAATTGATCGGAAGAGCAGTAAAAACCCTGTTCGAAAGCTATTTCCCGAAAGTGGAGAAATTAGAGAAACCGGGAGAAAGCGGTCCGTACCAGGAAATCGTGGATTGGTTCTTCGAACAGGATGAATTCGTCCTTTCCGAAGATGCGGATGACAAAACGTATCATGCCCAACTGGATTCTATTACTCCGCTGGAAGCTTTGATCCAAAAATACCAGCCGAAAGTTGCTCCTGCAGAAAAGCATTTCCTGAAAGAATTCGTTTTATGGGGCTTGGTGGAAAGCAAGAAACTGAGCAAATCACAAATGAACAACCATACAACTTTTAGTGATCAGTTCAGCTCTTATGTCAGAGGAGGTTTGAATTAACAGAGCGAAAAATGAGAACGAGAATGAGTAAATTAAATTTTCATTCTCGTTCTAAATCAGTTACTTCATGACCTTAATCTTTTTGGAATAAGATTTGTCAGTTTTGGGGATTAAGCTGTGGGCTAACATTTTCCATAACCTGCACAAAATAAAAAAGGGAACCCGACTTGGATTCCCTTTCATATTTTATAACTGATTCTTATTTCTCAGCCAATTTGATCGTTGTTTTTCCTGAAGTAGAGCTTGTTGAGCTACCATAAGTGCTAGAGTTCCCGATTTCAGCCTCCAGAGCCAATTCTTTACCTTTAGACTCAGTAACTGTATAGATCATTACGCTCTCACCGGTCATGTAGCTCGCAGTGCTTGTAGTTGTTTGAGATGTACCTCCAAAAGATACTACTTGAGTAGTTGTTTCAGACAAAGTGTTGAACATTACACGCTCGTTCTTTTTGAACTCATCACCTTTTGTTTTACCCACGAAAGACCATGTTCCATTTGCAGTCATCGTCACTTTAGTTGTAACTCCGTTGCTCGTAGAAGAAACATCACGGGTGCTGGTCCATGTACCATCTTTCTCGATAGTCATTTCGTTTGTATTTACCGTAAATGTACTGGTAGTAGTAGTGGTAGACCCATTGGAAGTTGACGCTGTAGAGTTAGTACCACTAGTTTCCGTCATCGTCGTAGTGTAAACTGTTTTGTCGCCATTTGACTCAGTTTCAGTTTCTGTAGAATTAAACTCAGTAACTTTCCACTCATTTGCCATTTTACCTTTACTTGATTTACCACAAGAAGCCAATCCGGCAGCTAAAAATGCAACACTAAGGGTGCAGATAAAAATCTTTTTCATTATTGTAAGTTATAAATTAGTTGAGCAAATGTATGACTATTCGGGTAATAGTCAAACTTTTAACAAAAAGATAACTGGATTTGCTTGATATATCCATTAGATGAATTTGCGGTTAAAAAAGGAAGAACAACCTGATTCCCCTCTTCTCATCTGAACATACCTATATGCTGTTTTCCCCGCCGGCACTGGTTCCATGCTGTTTTCATCTTCATTATCCGGGGCAATGTTTAGAAATTTCCGGATGAGTTTTTGAACGGCTTAATCCTGTGTTTTACTCTTA
>DJFP01000075.1:6902-7724 GCA_002432565.1 Flavobacteriales bacterium UBA5869 | reverse complement strand
AAATACCACATCAACATTATTGATACTCCGGGACACGTTGACTTTACCGTAGAGGTAAACCGTTCATTGCGTGTATTGGATGGATTGGTGTTCTTATTCTCTGCCGTAGACGGAGTTGAACCTCAATCTGAAACAAACTGGCGTTTGGCTAACAACTACAATGTTCCTCGTATTGGTTTCGTTAACAAAATGGACCGTCAGGGAGCAGATTTCTTAAACGTGTGTAAGCAGGTGAAAGAAATGTTGGGTTCTCACGCATTGCCATTACAAATCAACATCGGTGATGAAGATCATTTCAAAGGTGTTGTAGATTTGATCAACTGGAAAGGAATTGTTTGGAACGATGCTGACCAGGGGATGACATTCGAAGAAGTAGAAATTCCTGCAGACATTATCGATGACGCTCGCAGATTGCGTTCTGAATTGTTGGAGGCAGTAGCTGAATTCGATGAGTCATTGATGGAGAAATTCTTCGAAGATGAAAACTCTTTGACTGAGCGTGAGATTCTTGATGCATTGCGTCAGGCTACTATCTCAGGAAAAGTTGTTCCGATGATGTGTGGATCTTCTTTCAAAAATAAAGGAGTTCAGGCAATGTTGGATATGGTGATGGAAATTCTTCCTTCTCCATTGGATATCGAAGCTATTGAGGGAATCAATCCTAAAACAGATGAGCCTGCATCCCGCAAGCCTTCTTACGATGAGCCTTTCGCAGCTTTGGCGTTTAAAATCGCAACGGATCCTTTCGTAGGTCGTTTGTGCTTTACACGTGCTTATTCAGGTAAATTGCCTGCAGGTTCTTACGTATTGAACACACGTACA
>DJFP01000075.1:2927-6823 GCA_002432565.1 Flavobacteriales bacterium UBA5869 | reverse complement strand
GCACCGATCGTATTGGAGTCTATGAACTTCCCTGAGCCGGTAATCGGAATCGCTATTGAGCCTAAAACTCAGGCTGACCAGGATAAATTGGGTATCGGATTGAACAAATTGGCTGAAGAGGATCCAACATTCCGTGTAAACACTGACGAAGAGACTGGACAAACAGTTATCTCCGGAATGGGTGAGTTACACTTGGATATTATCGTTGACCGTTTACGTCGTGAGTTTAAAGTTGAGGTTAACCAAGGTGCTCCTCAGGTTTCTTACCGTGAAGATATTACTGCTTCTATCGAACACCGCGAAGTGTACAAGAAACAGTCTGGTGGTCGTGGTAAGTTCGCGGATATCTATGTGAAGATCTCTCCACAAGATAACCAGGAGAAAACAGGTCTTGAGTTCGTTAACTCTATCAAAGGTGGTAACATTCCTCGTGAATTTATTCCTTCAGTAGAGAAAGGATTCAAAGAATCCATGAAAAATGGTGTAATGGCCGGGTACCCGGTTGAAGCATTGAAAGTTGAATTGATTGATGGATCATTCCACGCTGTCGATTCAGATTCATTGTCTTTCGAATTGGCTGCTAAAATGGCATACCGTGAAGCATTGAAGAAATGTCGTCCGATCTTGTTGGAGCCGATCATGAAAATTGAAGTGGTTACTCCGGAAGAGAACATGGGTGATATCGTAGGTGACTTGAACCGTCGTCGTGCGATCGTTCGTGGAATGGATGATAAAGCAGGATCTAAAGTTGTTAAAGCTGACGTTCCTTTATCTGAAATGTTCGGTTACGTAACACAATTACGTACACTTTCTTCAGGTCGTGCAACATCTTCNNTTCGCAGAGGCTCCTAAGAACGTAGCAGACGAAGTGATTGCAAAAAATAATGGAAAAGTTTCCGCTTAATACAAACGAGTAATGAGCCAAAAGATTAGAATTAAATTAAAGTCATACGATCACAACCTGGTTGACAAGTCAGCTGAGAAAATCGTAAAAACAGTTAAAGCAACAGGAGCAGTAGTTAGTGGTCCAATTCCATTACCAACTCACAAACGTATTTACACGGTATTGCGTTCACCACACGTTAACAAGAAAGCGCGTGAGCAGTTCGAATTGTGTTCTTACAAGCGTTTGTTGGATATCTACAGTTCTTCATCCAAGACTGTTGATGCATTAATGAGATTAGAACTTCCTTCTGGAGTTGATGTAGAAATTAAAGTGTGATGAAATTTCTGTGTGAATGTGGGCATGCGATTAATCGCATGCACCACTGATCACAGAAGAATACATCACTTTAATAATTTATAATTAATAATTAAAGTAAAGTATGCCTGGAATTATTGGTAAAAAAATCGGAATGACTAGCGTCTACAGTGCCGAGGGTAAGGCAACACCATGCACAGTAATAGAAGCTGGTCCTTGTGTAGTAACTCAGGTTAAAACACAAGATCGAGATGGGTACGAGGCAATTCAATTAGGATTTGGAGAGCGTAAAGAAAGAAACACTCCAAATGCATTGAAAGGTCATTTCAAAAAAGCTAAAACAACACCAAAATCTAAATTGGTTGAGTTTAAAGGTTTTGACGGACTTAATCTTGGAGATGTGGTTGACGCAACAATCTTCGAAGAAGGAGAATTTGTTGGAGTAGTTGGAACATCTAAAGGAAAAGGTTTTCAAGGGGTTGTAAAACGTCACAATTTTGGTGGGGTTGGACAATCTACTCACGGTCAGCACAACCGTTTGCGTGCACCGGGGTCAATCGGAGCTTGTTCTTATCCGGCACGTGTATTCAAAGGAATGCGCATGGCAGGACAAATGGGTAACAAACGCGTAACTGTTGAGAACTTAGAAGTATTGCGTGTTTTGGCTGACAAAAATTTAATCGTAGTAAAAGGTTCCATTCCAGGACCTAAAGGTTCAACCGTAACAATTGAGAAATAATGGAAGTAAAAGTAATTGATAGCAAAGGAAAGGCTACTTCCAAAAAGGTAACCTTATCGGAGACAATCTTTGGAATTGAGCCGAACGATCACGCAATCTATTTAGATGTGAAGCAGCACTTGGCGAACCGTCGTCAGGGAACGCACAAATCAAAAGAAAGAGCTGAAGTATCAGGATCTACCAGAAAATTGAAAAAGCAAAAAGGTACGGGTGGTGCTCGTGCTGGTAGCGTTAAATCTGGTACACGTGTTGGTGGAGGACGTATTTTCGGACCACGCCCGCGTAACTATCACTTCAAATTGAATATCAAATTAAAGCGTTTGGCACGTAAATCTGCTTTCGCTTATAAAGCAAAATTGGATTCAATCGTAGTGTTAGAAGATGTAGCTCTTGCAACACCAAAAACAGCAGAATTCAAATCGATGTTATCGAACTTGAACTTGTTAAACGAGAAGGTGTTGATGATCGTAGGATCAGGTAACGACAATGTTTACTTGTCTTCACGTAACTTACAACGCGTTAAAGTTGTATCTGCTGATTCCGTTAACACATACGATGTGTTGAATGCGAAGAAAGTTGTATTAACAGAAAGTTCAATCGAAGTAATCGAAAAGATTCTAAACTAATTGATGATGAGTACAATTATCAAAAAGCCAATCATTACTGAAAAAGCAACTGCCGCTAATGATAACGGTAGCTTCGCTTTCGAAGTAGATCGCAAGGCGAATAAATTGGAAATTAAAAGCGCTGTCGAAAAGATGTACGGAGTTCACGTTGTGGATGTACGCACACTCACTTATGGCGGTGGAAAATCCTCTACAAAATATACGAATAGAGGTGTCGTTGAGCAAAAAAGTCGCGTATGGAAAAAAGCCATCGTAACTGTTGCTGCAGGAGAAACGATTGATTTGTTTAATAATTTTTAAGTAAAAACTGATGGGTCTTAGAAAATTTCAGCCTATTACTCCAGGGCAAAGACACAAGATCAACAGTACNNGTTCCTGAAAAGAGCTTGGTTGCGAAAAAAAGCAAGTCTGGTGGTCGTAACAATGATGGTCGTATGACCATGCGCTACATCGGTGGTGGACACAAGCAAAAGTATCGTATTATCGATTTCAAACGTGAGAAACATGGTGTTCCTGCGGTTGTTAAAACAATCGAATACGATCCGAACAGAACTGCTCGTATTGCTTTGCTTTATTATGTGGATGGAGAGAAACGTTACATCGTTGCTCCTGAAGGATTGAAAGTAGGTGATACAGTTGTATCTGGTGCAGGTGCCGCTCCAAATGTTGGAAACGCATTATTTTTATCCGATGTTCCTCTTGGATCTGTGATCCATAACATCGAGTTGCAGCCTGGAAAAGGTGGTGCAATTGCTCGTGGAGCAGGAACATATGCTCAATTGAACGCTCGTGATGGTCGTTTTGCGATTATCAAATTGCCTTCTGGTGAGACTCGTATGATTTTGACTACTTGTATGGCTACAATCGGAGCTGTATCGAATGGAGAACATTCATTAGTAGTTTCTGGTAAAGCTGGTCGCTCACGCTGGTTGGGTCGTCGTCCACGTGTACGTGGTGTTGTGATGAACCCGGTAGATCACCCGATGGGTGGTGGTGAAGGGCGTAACGCCGGTGGTCACCCTCGTTCTCGTAACGGTATGCCTGCTAAAGGATACAAAACGCGTTCGAAAAAGAAGTATTCAGATAAGTTTATCATCGAGAGAAGAAAGAAATAAGGTATGAGTCGTTCGTTGAAAAAACCACCTTTTGTACACTATAAGTTGACAAAACGAGTGGATGCAGCACAAGAAAGCGGAAGCAAAGCAGTGATCAAAACTTGGTCCCGCGCTTCTACAATCACTCCTGACATGGTCGGGTTGACGTTTGCAGTGCATAACGGGAATAAGTTTATTCCTGTGTTTGTAACAGAGAACATGGTAGGTCACAAGCT
>DJFP01000075.1:0-2824 GCA_002432565.1 Flavobacteriales bacterium UBA5869 | reverse complement strand
TCTCCGATTTCTCCTCGTAAAATGAGATTGGTTGCAGATCTTGTACGTGGAGTAGAAGTAAACAAAGCTCTAAACATATTGCAACACAATGCGAAAGACGCATCGTTAAGCCTATCCAAGTTGTTGCGTTCAGCAATTGCTAACTGGGAAGCTAAAAACGAAGGTAAGAGCATTGAGGATGAAAAATTAGTGGTAAAATCAATCGAAGTTGGTTCGGCTGGAATGCTTAAGCGTATCCAAACTGCACCTCAAGGTAGAGCTTACCGAGTTCGTAAAAGATCAAACCACGTGACTATCGTTGTTGATGGTTCAAAATAATTGTAAAGGAAATGGGACAAAAGACGAATCCAATTGGTAATAGACTAGGTTTCATCCACGGATGGGAATCTAACTGGTACGGTGGAGATAACTACCGCGATAAAATCGTTGAAGACGATCAGATCCGCAAGTATCTTCACGCTCGTTTATCCAGAGCAAGTATTTCGAAAATCATCATCGAGCGTACCCTCAAGCTCGTTACTGTAACAATCAACACGGCTCGTCCGGGTGTGATTATCGGTAAAGGTGGTCAAGAAGTAGACAAATTGAAAGAAGAGTTAAAGAAATTGACGAAAAAAGAGATCCAGATCAACATTTTCGAGGTAAAACGTCCTGAATTGGATGCTCGTTTGGTTGCAGATGGTATCGCTCGTCAGATCGAAGCTCGTATTTCATTTCGTCGTGCTATCAAGATGGCTATCGGTTCAACCATGAGAATGGGTGCCGAAGGTATCAAAGTGAAAATTTCAGGTCGTTTGAATGGAGCTGAAATGGCTCGTTCAGAAATGTACAAAGATGGACGTACTCCGTTACATACGTTCAGAGCTGATATCGATTACGCAGTAGGTGAGGCATTGACTACTTACGGATTGATCGGTATCAAAGTATGGATCTGCAAAGGTGAAGTTTACGGTCGTCGTGATCTTTCTCCAAATGTTGGAATGGCAGCTCAGGGGGCTAAAGGTGGTGCGCCATCTGGAGACCGCGATAGAGGAAACCGTCGTCCGGCTGGAGGAAAAGGTGGAAACAACCGTAAGAAAAAGTAAAAACACATTAAAATTTTCAGAAGATGTTATCTCCAAAGAGAACCAAATTTAGAAGAGTTCAGAAAGGTCGTAACCGTGGTGAAGCTCAGCGCGGATCTACTATTGCATTCGGATCTTTCGGACTGAAAACATTGGAGCCGGGATGGATTACATCACGCCAGATTGAAGCTTCCCGTATCGCAGTTACGCGTTACATGAAGCGTGAAGGAAAGGTGTGGATCCGAATCTTCCCTGACAAACCGATCACATCGAAGCCTGCAGAGGTACGTATGGGTAAAGGTAAGGGAGCTCCAAGCCACTGGGTGGCAGTTGTAAGACCAGGACGTATTATGTTTGAAGCNNGAAGATTTAAGTAAACTTTCAGTTGAAGATTTGCAAAAGCAAATTGCAAGTGCAACAGAAGCACAGGCAAAATTGAAGTTGGGACACAAAGTTACGCCATTGGAAAATCCAATCGTAATCCGTAACAACCGCAAAGCTATTGCTCGTTTGAATACTGAATTAACAAAACGTCAGAATCAGGCTTAATGCCGGATTCGTTAAATAAGCTTCAAATGGAAAAGCGTAATTTAAGAAAAGAACGTATCGGGACAGTTACTAGCGATAAGATGGAAAAATCTATCGTGGTTTCTGTAGAAAGAAAAGTAAAGCACCCGAAGTATGGTAAGTTCGTGAAAAAAACTACTAAATTTGTGGCCCACGATGAAAATAACGATTGTAACATTGGTGACACCGTTAAGATCATGGAGACCCGTCCTTTGTCTAAGAACAAGAACTGGAGATTAGTAGAAATTTTAGAAAGAGCTAAATAATAATTAGTTGCAATGATACAACAAGAATCAAGACTTGCAGTTGCCGATAACTCCGGAGCAAAAGAGGTGTTATGTATCCGCGTATTAGGTGGAACAAAGCGTCGTTATGCTTCAGTAGGAGATAAGATCGTAGTAGCTGTTAAGAGCGCAATGCCCTCTGGAGCCGTTAAAAAAGGATCGGTTGCCAAGGCGGTTGTTGTAAGAACACGCAAGGAGGTTCGCCGTCCGGACGGTTCTTACATTCGTTTCGATGATAACGCATGTGTTATCTTGAATCAGGCGGGGGAGATGAGAGGAACCCGTATTTTTGGACCAGTAGCTCGTGAGCTTCGTGAGAACAATTACATGAAAATTGTTTCACTTGCTCCCGAAGTACTTTAATTAGTAGTGAAGTCATGCAAAAGAAATTACACATCAAAGTAGGCGACACTGTTAAAGTATTAAGCGGTGAGTCTAGAGGTCAGGAAGGAACAGTACTGACTATTGACAGAAACAAAGAGCGTGCTACCGTAGGTGGAGTGAACATGGTTAAGCGTCACACAAAGCCTAGCGCGTCTGAACCACAAGGCGGAATCGTCGAAAAAGAAGGAACTATTCATATTTCCAACTTAATGGTGGTTGTAAAAGGACAAGCTAGTCGCACCGGCCGTAAGGAAAATGCGAAAGGTAAGTTAGTTCGTTATTCTAAAAAATCAGGAGAGGAGATCAAGTAATGAGTTATTCACCAAGATTAAAAAAACAGTACAAAGAGGAAATTATTCCTGCATTGACTGAGAAATTTGGGTACAAAACCATTATGCGTGTGCCTAAGTTGCAGAAGATTGTAATCAGCCAGGGATTGGGTGATGCAGTTGCTGATAAGAAAATCGTTGACAATGCGGTTGCAGATGTTTCTCGCATCGCAGGTCAAAAAGCAGTAGCTACGAT
>DJFP01000305.1:22160-25569 GCA_002432565.1 Flavobacteriales bacterium UBA5869 | reverse complement strand
GTAGATCGACCAATACCCCAAATCCGGGAAAGGTGAATACTGCGCTTCAATATTGTAAGTGTAGCCGTATTTCTCACGAACAGAAAGAATCAAACGGGAATTCATAGCCGGGCCACCAAGAACATTCGTCAGCAAAGTCATTCCTCTTCGATGCTCGCTGTTGTATCCCGGAGCTATTCCGCCGATGATGGCATGTGCCTGGTAATTCCCTTCTTCGACCCGTTTCTTAACCGGAACATAATTTTCAAAAGCTCTGGGAATTGCTTTCGTTTTTCCTGAAGGCATGGCGTGAAAGTGTTTTTCCAGGCATTTCACTAGTTTATTCAATGGAATATCACCCACAAAAGAGATCACTGCATTTTCGGTAAAAAAGAACTTATCTACGTATTGCTTGAGTGACTCTCTTCCGAAAGACTGCACGGATTCAGGCGTACCCAGGATATTATTTCCCAACGGATGGTTTGGAAAGATCAATGCTTCATAATCATCGAAAATCTTGTCGCTTGGATTGTCAAGGTAAGAGTTCAATTCATCCAAAACGATTTCCTTCTCCTTTTGAATTTCCTTCTCCGGAAAATTGCTGTTAATGGCAATATCAGACAATAATTCTGCTGCGCGGTTCAGATGTGTTTTAACAAAAGATGCGTACAGGCAAATCTCTTCCTTGGTTGTATAGGCGTTCAATTCGCCTCCAACCGAATCCAGCCGGGAGAGGATATGAAAAGCCTTCCGTTTTCCGGTTCCTTTAAAAATACTGTGTTCCAGGAAATGGGCCAGACCCACTTCGTGATCTTCTTCAAACCTGGAACCGGCAAGAACGGTAACCCCCAAATGAGCAACCGGTGAACCTGCGTGCAGATAAACCAATCGAAGCCCGTTTGAAAGCGTATGAATATGAGGTAATAATTCTATCATTCGTTAAGGATTCTTGCGATACAACTCCCAAGAATTATCCGGTTTCAAATTAAAAACAATGCGGTCATGCAAACGGGAAGGTCTGCCCTGCCAGAATTCAATATTGACCGGCCGGATAAGATAACCGCCCCAATGCTCCGGTCTCGGTACAAAATCCGGGAATTTCTCCGCATATTCAGCTACTCTCACCTCCAATTCATCCCTTGATCCCAGTAATTCACTTTGGTGAGAAGCCCAGGCTCCCAGCTTACTTCCGCGCGGACGCGACTCAAAATAAGCATCGCTCATTTCAGCAGGAACTTTCTCCGCGATTCCGGTAATGCTGATCTGCCTTTCCATTTCAGGCCAGTAAAGCAACGCATGTATGTGCGGATCGGCAGCTATAGCCTTTCCTTTATCACTCGAATAATTGGTGTAGAAAACAATTCCTTCTTCAAGCAGTTCTTTCCAATAAACTACACGGGATCGTGGAAACCTGTTTAATCCTATAGTTGAAACGATCATTGCATTGGGTTCTGTCGCGGGCTTCTCAACAGCTTCCCGGAGCCACCTGGCAAGAAGTGCAAAAGGTTCATCACCAAAATGATCTTCTAGTTTTCCTTTATCAAATTGATGATGGTCGTTTCGAATTACCTTGAGGAAATCATCCATTTTTTTTATTCTTCTTCTCCGAATTGATCGTCAATGACAGAATCTTCGTCATCTTCGAATTCATCAACATCCGAGCCCGGAGCTGAAAATACTGTCTTGGTTCCCATAGCATGCTCAGCAACTTCGGCTTTTACCTGCTTTTCGAAATCAGCAGCTACGCGGTCTTCCTGCTCGTCACCGAAAGGGAACACATCAACGATCGGCGAAACAGTAATAGACGGGATCATGTAATCGATCATCATTCCACCCAAACTTTCTTTTAATCGCTCGTACGCATCTTTCACAGAATGAGCCGTCACAATAAAGTTCTGAGACACCTTTTTTGCTTTAGCACCCTCTTCTCCGCCATCACCTCCGGCTTCGTAAGTAATCTTGCATTTGTACCAAACATCCGCATCCTCATAATGATAAATATCGTGAAAATCTGTTCTGGTAATTCCTGTTACCATAAACTCACCGCGGATCAGGCTTCCAAGTTCTTCATAGATACGTGCTTCCGCATCCGTGAAAGTCATTGCAGCCACCAAATATGGTTCTGAAACACGCTTGAAAGTACCGTCTTCCAACTGCTTTGTATATTTAACCTTTACGGTAAACCAACTATTCATTCAATCAAAATTTTAGAGAAACAAAAATACGACTAATTCAAAATGAAAAATGCAAAATTCAAAAGTTATAACGTTAAAAAACAGAAATGTGACTTCGACTACGCTCAGCCACCTTTAAGAGAGCTTAGTCAACTAAAAAGAATACAGAAAACTGAGCGGAGTCGAAGTTTAATCCCGGTAGATTTGTCCGTTGTATAAAACGATCACTGCGCGGTTCTTCATTTGCACCATAACGCCATGGCCATTGATCAGGAAATCAGTGTCATTGATAGAAGTAACTTCTTTGTAGACACCAGCCACAGAAGCTCCTACTCCCCCCATTAAAGTCCTGAATGCCACCACATCATTTTTCATCTGCCATTCTTTTACGACGAAATTCGCAAGGTTTTTCTTTTCACCTTTATAATATTGATAAGTTGTATTTGCGTCTCCCCAAACCACCAGGTCGTCCTTGGCATCCCAAAATTGCGCAAAAGAACTCAGTGTTTCGTACTTTCCTTTTCCGTAATACTTCAAATTTCCCTGCAAATCTTCATAAGCCAGGAATCCTCTTCCGGCTTTTACCTTTGGGACTCTGAATTCTTCTACATCGAAAAACTCACCATCCTGGAAAACCGCGAAGGTCCGTGTTTGTGGATCGTTAAAGCCCAGTATATCTGTTCCTGCAAAAAACTCGAAGTCCGTTCCGTTATAGGTACCGATATCGTAAATCTGTCCACGGTAAAAAACCTTGAAAATATCCCCGTTGTCTTTAAAAACCACTAAATTATCTCCCTGCACAACCGGGGCCGGAAGTTCCGTTGTACTCTGCACCAGTGTGGAAATCTTTCCCTGGTAAACCACATTCAAAGCATTATAACGCGTATCCTGGAAGGTGATCAAAGAATCTGTGACCCAGTAATCGGCACCGAAAGAAGTCAGGTTATGAGGCTTGCCATTTTCATAATAATAAAGCAGCTGACCGATATTCCAGGCTGCCATATGATCAGAGATCTTGAAAGTAGCCGGTTGATTAGTCATTACGCGTGAAAATGTCCCGTCGTAAATCTTAAAATCGCGCTGGTTGTTGTAGTAGGCAATCACTTCATCTCCATAAGCAATATTCGTAACAGCCTGGTGATCGACCTGGTTAAAATACCCGTCTTTAAACGAATGAAAAAAGTTATTGTAATCCATGTAGGCAAATACCGTCTGTTTCTGAGCGAAAAGACCGGTTGAAAGAAGCACAAAGCCGA
>DJFP01000305.1:0-22135 GCA_002432565.1 Flavobacteriales bacterium UBA5869 | reverse complement strand
GGAATTCGTAATTGACTAAAGCCGTTCGTCCGCTTTTCTGTCCGAAATTCATCGAAATAGTTGTAAAGCGATTTTTGTTGTTATTTTCGTGCAAACAAGTCGAAAAATTCAACATGAAAAAAAGTCTTTTTACAGCATTGTTGCTTTCGTCTTCGATCACCGGATTCTCACAAGAGAAGGTAAAATACATCGAATACGATCTGGCAAACGGAATGCATGTTATTTTACACGAGGAGCACGCTACTCCAATTGTAGCGGTTTCTGTGATGTACCACGTAGGTTCTAAAAACGAAAATCCGTCCAGAACGGGATTTGCTCACTTTTTTGAACACTTACTATTTGAAGGTTCTACGAATATCAAAAGAGGAGAATACTCCGAATTGGTTGAAAAGAACGGCGGAGCATTGAATGCAAACACCAGCCAGGACAGAACATATTATTATGAAATCCTTCCTTCCAATCAATTGGAATTGGGTTTATGGCTGGAAAGCGAGCGTCTATTGCACGCGAAAGTCGACCAAACCGGTGTTGAGACACAGCGCGAAGTTGTAAAAGAAGAAAAAAGACAGCGTGTAGACAACCAGCCTTACGCTACATTTATGGAGAATCTCTTCAAAATGGCTTACAAAAACCATCCTTACCGCTGGGTACCGATCGGAAGCATGGAGGATTTAAATGCGGCTCAGGAAATTGATTATGTGAATTTCTACCACACATTCTATGTTCCTTCCAACGCAATCCTTTCCATTGCCGGAGATATCAACATCGAGCAAACCAAAAAATGGATTGATAAGTATTTCGCATCTGTTCCAAAAGGACAGGCAATCAACTTATTCCGCGATTTTGAGAACCTGGGTGAAGGTGAATTTAAAACGAAGTACGGAGTTGAGAAGATGGCTTTCGATGCAAAAAACTTCAATAATCCAACAGATCCGAAAGCAAAAGAATTGCTGAAAAAATACACCGCAATGTCCTGTGACATTCCGAAACCAAATCCGGCATTTGAACCTATCTCAGGTGTTCAAAGAGAAACTGTTTACGACAATATCCAGCTTCCGGCAGTATTCATGGGTTACAAATTCCCGAAAGAAACGGATAAGGATTTCGCAGCCATTGAAATGCTGAACGCAGTTTTATCCGGAAGTAACTCTTCCCGAATGAATAAAAACATCGTTGAGAAAAAACAACAGGCAGTTGCTGCATTCTCTTTCGCATTTAATATGGAAGATCCGGGATTGGGAATTGTTGCAGCAATTGCTGCTAACGGAACAAAAGTAGAAGATTTGGAAAAATCATTGGATGAAGAAATCAAATCCATCCAGGACAACCTGATCTCCGAAGAAGAATTCCAGGCAGTGCGCAACCAGTTCGAGAACCAGATCGTAAGTTCTAACTCAACTGTAGCTGGTATCGCTGAGAATTTGGCACAAAACAAAATGTATTTCGGAAGCACGGAATTGATCAATAAGCAAATGGATATTTACATGAGCATTACTCGTGAAGATATTCAGCGTGTTGCTAAAAAATATTTGACTCAAGACAACCGTATCATCCTTCATTATTTACCAAAGGCAAACTAACAGAATAGTCATGAAAAAGTTAATTACACTGGTTGCTTTAACAGCATTTACAGGGGTTTACGGACAACAAATTGATCGTTCTGTAAGACCTGCTGCAGCTGCGGCGCCAACTATCAATATTAAAAACTCAGAAGTTTTCAAATTGAGTAACGGTATTACCGTAATCCTTTCTGAAAACCACAAATTACCGCGTGTCTCTTTCTCACTTACAATGGGAGCTTCCCCGATGATCGAAGGGTCTAAAGCAGGAACTAACAACTTGATGGGACAATTACTGACTTCCGGAACAAACAAGCGTTCTAAAGATGTTTTAGATAAGGAAGTTGATAATATGGGAGCTGACTTAAGTGCAGACGGACATGCAGTTTACTTTTCTTGTTTGACAAAACACATGGAAACAGGATTGGACATCATGCAGGATGTTACCATGAATGCTGCTTTCCCTCAAAGTGAATTCGAGCGCATCAAGAAACAAAACGAATCCGGGTTGTTATCTGCGAAATCAGATCCGAACACCATGGCTTCGAACGCAGAATCAAAGATCGATTTCCCGAACCACCCGCTTGGTGAAGTTATGGACGAAGCTTCTTTGGCTGCAATCACTTTGGATGATGTAAAAAACAACTACAAACAAGTATTTACACCGAACGGAGCATATTTGGTAATTGTAGGTGACATCACGAAAGAGAATGCTATGAAAATGGCTGAGAAGTATTTCGGAGCATGGAAAGGCGGCCAAGCTTACAAAGAAGATTTCGGAACCGGGTTGAAAGCAAAAGGAAACCGTGTAATCTTCGTAAATAAGCC
This sequence comes from Flavobacteriales bacterium UBA5869, assembly GCA_002432565.1. GTDB lineage: Bacteria > Bacteroidota > Bacteroidia > Flavobacteriales_D > Crocinitomicaceae > Fluviicola. The sequence continues at coordinate 19,748 of DJFP01000305.1, read as the reverse complement.
TGGAGCTGTACAATCCGTGATCTCTATCACCTTCCCTATCGAAATGAAACCGGGAGCTAACGATCAGATCGCTTTGAACGTTATGAACAGCATTTTAGGTGGTGGTTCATTCGGGGCGCGTATCATGCAGAATTTACGTGAAAACAAAGCTTATACTTACGGTGCTTACTCTTCCTTTGAAGTAACCAGAAACGGAAGCTGGTTCGGAACATCCGGAAGCTTCAGAAATGAAGTAACTGATTCTGCAATCACCGAATTATTGGCTGAGATCAGAAAAATCAGCGACAGCTACGTGACTGATGACGAATTAAACCTGGCGAAGTCAGCAATGGCAGGAAGCTTTGCACGTTCGTTGGAAAGACCTCAAACAGTTGCACGTTTTGCATTGAATATCATCCGTGACAATCTTCCGGCTGATTATTACCAAACTTACTTGAAGCGCCTGGATGCAATTACCAAAGACGATGTATTGACTGTAGCACAGAAATACTTCAAAAACGGATTCAATATTGTAGTTGTGGGTAACGAAGATATTTTGCCGAAGTTGAAAGCTTTTGATACGGATGGTGTGATCGAGAAACTAGATCCGTTCGGAAATCCTGTAAAGGAAATGAAGAAAGCGGACATCACTGCCGATCAATTGATTGAACGCTATATCAATACTGTTACTAAAACTGCGAACGCGAAAGAGCTGGCTAAGAAAATGAAGAAAGTGAAGTCTGTAGTTAAGAAAATAGAACTTTCTTCTCCTCAGATTCCGGTGGTTATCACAATGACTGATGCTTTTGTTGCTCCGAACAAGGAAGCAATGAAAATTGAAGCACAGGGAATGGTTTTCCAAAGTTCTTATTACGACGGAACAAAAGGTTCTGAAATGAATATGCAAACCGGAAAAGAAGCCATGTCTGCCGAAGATATCGCTGCGAAAAAGAAAGGTGAAGGTTTATTCCCTGAATCCTCTTACAAGACTTCAGGAATGAAATACGAAATCAAAGGTATCGAGACCATTGCAGGAAAAGACTATTACGTGTTGATGACAAACGATGGTCAAAAAGAGTCTTACGACTACTTTGATGCTGCTACAAACCTGAAATTCAAAACAGTTTCAATTACTAAAGAAGGTGAGGAAACCATGGAAGCTACAACAATGTATGATGATTACAAAGAAGTGAACGGGTTCCTTTTTGCTCACAAACTGAATCAGGTAATGGGTGAAATGACACTTTCAGGAGCTGTAAAAACAATTGAATTCAACGGAGAAGTTGATAAAGCATTGTTTGAGTAGTATTCGATTAAATGATAACAAAGTAGGGGCATAAAATTTTATGCCCCTACTTTGTTTTTAGGCCTTTTTTGCAACAACCCAACGAAATCTATCAAACCCTCGTTCTGATTCTTATAAACGCAAAACCTTGATTTATGAGAACCATTATTACTTCTATTGCATTTTTATGCTGTTTCTTTGCTTCCTCGCAAAACATTTTTCTGGATCCCACCTTCGGTTATGAAGGTTTTACCTACGTGGAAAACACCTCGGAAATCAACAAAATTGCCTTGAATCAGGATGGCAGCATTATCAGTGCCGGACGTAAATTCATACCCGGTGGTTCTAATATTGTTCTGACAAAGCATGATGCTATCGGAACACAGGATCTTACATTCGGAACGGGTGGAGTTGCACTTAACACCAATTTTAATTCGGTTGATTTACGTGATCTTCAATTACAGTCCGACGGAAAAATTCTTCTGGCAGGATCCAATTATACCGGATTAGATACCGGGCCCGGCGGTTCACCAATTATTCATGCATTCGTTATGCGGTATCACCCTAACGGGGTTATCGACTCCAGTTTCGCCACGAACGGAGTTTTTGAGGTCACTGATTACAACCAAAGCGAATTTAATGCCGTTCTTGTACAAAGCGATCAGTCCCTGCGCTTGATATCATACTCAGATGGGATTACCTATATCACCAAATTAACTTCTGCAGGAACAGTAGACAATTCATTCGGAACGAATGGAAGCAGGGCAATCAGTGATCTGAGCAATTTCTTTTTCTTCAACCGGGGGGCAATTACCTTAAATGACGGTTCCATTTTATCTTATGGATTGGATGACACCGGTTTTACTGATTCTAAACTAACGTGTGTAAAAATAAATGCTTCGGGAGATCTGATCACTTCTTTCGGACAGAACGGAATCTCTTCTTTTGACATGGATCCGGATCCCAATACTATTGAACTAATTACAAATGCCCAGGAATTGCCCGATGGGAAAATAATTCTTGGAGGAAGTGCCACTGATAACCTGATCCTTAAGATAAAGGCCGATGGAACAGCTGACAGCAGTTTCGCCGTAAACGGGATTTTGAATCATACGTTCCCTTTCAGGGATATGCTTGTTCAGCCGAACGGGAAAATCGTAATCNNCCTCCTTGATATCAACAAACAACTATGGTTTCTCGATCACAAGGTTTAACAGTGACGGAACAATTGATCTCGGCTTCAACGGTACCGGAACATTTGAAGCAGATCTTACGGAAAGAAGCGATTTTTTGTACTGCATGAGATTAGCAGGCCCCGAGCACTTATTGGTTGGAGGTTCCATGCGTCCGATTGATTTTAACTCGATTTTTGCTCTGGCTCAAATTGATATGAGCGAGTCGTTGGGATTGACCGGAAACAAATCCGAAGCACTTTCTGTTTACCCGAATCCTTTCTCCGACAACGTAACTGTTTCCATCGAAAACGAGTCTGTTACGGCAGTTCGGTTAACAGACGCAATGGGAAGAACTATTGAAAACTACTCGCTAAGCAAAAATACTGTTCTACCTTTGGAACATCTGGAAGCAGGTGTCTATCACCTTGTTTTTACTAATAATCGACAAGAAGTTATCAGTAAGAAATTAATCAAACAATAACTTCAATCATTTCGTGGGCAGGCGATTAATCGTCTGTCCACATGTTTTTTTATTTTGATTGACAACCTTCGCTTTTTCAAGTTGTATTAGGTATAACAAATACTCTATACAACATGAAATTATTTTCTACTCTTTTCATCTCGATCGCCGGAATTTCGGCATTTGCCCAGACCGTACATTTAAATCCCACTTTTGGGAATAATGGAATTGTCATTACACCAAACACTTCAGAAATCAACCGGATTGCCATTGACCCGAACGGGGTTATCTTTAGTGCAGGATACAGCATTGAAAGCGGCGGAACGGGAATTTATCACCTGACTGTTGCAAAAAACGGTATTCACGGAGCACCAATTTCCAATTTCGGCACCAACGGATTGGTTACGACCACCATTGATTATTCGGAATTTCCATTGGATATTCAGCTCCAGAACGACGGAAAGATACTGGTTGCAGGTTCATCCTACTTAGGTCCTACCCAAAACGGCCCGGGAGATTACAATTCTTTTGTAGTTCGATACACACCAACAGGTGATTTGGACAATACTTTTGCGAACAACGGTATTTTTAAACTAAACCATTCGGACAGTCACATTGCAAAAATGATTGTATTATCAAGCGGAGCTGTTCTTTTAGCAGGAAACAGTTATGGCACCGGTACAGTCAGCAAAATCAATTCAACCGGAGTATTGGACCCGAATTTTGGGAACGGCGGATCCAAATTTCTTTCTGATGCCAATTTCACCTTTCTCCTCTGGGATGCTATACTGCTTTCAGATAACACCATTCTTTGCGTTGGATACGACGGCAATGATTTGAACAACATGAAACTGGCTTACTGTAAACTGGATCTGAGTGGCAATTTTGTTTCGAATTTCGGTCAAAATGGAAAAGTAGTGATGGATCTATTTGCCGGAGGCTTTCCTGAAGTGGTTGAATTTTTGCAAAAAGTCATCGAACTTCCAACCGGTCAGATCATAATCGGCGGGCAGGCTATGGGAGCAATGCTTATGAAGATAAATGCAGACGGAACACTTGTCAGTAATTTTGGAAACAACGGGATTTTGAACCATCCTTACCCCTACGCTGATTTTGAAGTCCAGGCAGACGGAAAATTCCTGATCGGCGGAAGCCATATCATCACCGATTACAATGCCGGTTTTTCAATTACCCGTTTAAATGCTGACGGAACCTTGGACAATAGTTTTAACGGAACAGGAACATTTACAGCTGATATTTCTCCGGAAAATGATTACCTGCAGCAGATGAAGCTGAAAAACAACGGACACATACTAGTTGGCGGTTCTTCCGGTTTATTAAGCAACGATTCGGATTTTATGCTGGCAGACATCGACATCAATCAAAGTTTAACGCTTTCCGAAGAAAACATGGACGGAATGACTGTTTACCCGAATCCTTTTTCATCGGATCTCCATATTTCTATCACAAATACAGAAATCGTTGAAGTAAAGTTGATCGATGAAGCCGGAAGAATCATTACTTCATTCATTCCCCAAATGGAAAACACCTTGCATCTGCACACACTGGCAGGTGGAGTCTATCAATTGGTAATCACGGATCAATCCGGGAAAACAGCTGTCAAAAAGATTGTGAAGGAATAAGCTTTGAGGTGAACTTTGCTAACTTCGTTCCATGCAATTGAAATTATTTTTAGCACAGTTTAACCTGTTTACAGAAGTGGAAATAGACGAAGCTATGCTTCTGTTCTCCAAAAAAACTTTCAAAAAAGGGAGTCATTTTGTCCGGGAAGGTGAAAAATGTTCGGAAGTCGCTTTTATTGAAAAAGGAGTCTTCCGTTCTTTCTACATGACTCCCAAAGGTGACGAAATGACCTATTGCTTTCGCTTTCCGGGCGATATGATGGCCGCTTATTCTGCATTCATTACCGGGAAAGGGAGCGTGGAATACATACAGGCATTGTCTGATGCAGAATTGTTGGTTATTCCGAAAGACCAGATTGATTACCTGTTAGCGAAAAGTCCGGCCTGGATCCATTTTTTGAAAATCATGGCTGAGCAGCAATACCTCGAACTGGAAGAGCGCGTATTCCAATTACAGCGAGACTCAGCACAGGAACGCTACCAAAACCTTATCGAAGAACAACCCGAATACATCCGCCGGATCTCTGTTCAGCACCTGGCTTCTTACCTGGGAATTACGCAACGACATCTGAGCAGAATAAGAAAAGGGGTCGTTTGATGACAAATGTCCTTTTTTAAGGAATCGGATGAAACTAGCTTTGCTCAAAAANNAAAAAAGGAGTTTTGAGCACAGGAACTGAAGTTAAAGAAATAGTTATTGCAAACCTGGATTTCAATCCGAACCTGCAATTTGGTTACCAGAAACGCACGGAACTGGAACCCGACCTGCTGGAAGCATGGAAGAAAATTCAATGGGCAGACCACCTGGTTTGGATACACCCGGTTTGGTGGGGAGGCCTTCCAGCAATTACCAAAGGATTCATTGACCGCTTATTCCTTCCCGGATTTGCTTTTCAGTACCGGGAGAATTCTCATTTCTGGGACAAACTCCTGAAGGGAAAAACGGCTCACATCATTACGACCCTTGATCAACCCGGTTTCTTTTACCGCCTGGTTTTTCACCGGCCAAGTGTGAATCAATTAAGACGTTCTGTATTGAAATTCTGCGGTATCAGTCCGGTAAAAGTCAGTTATATTGGTATCGTCCGGAATTCTACCCCCGAAATGCGGAAAAAGTGGCTGGAGAAGGTTGAGAATTGGGGAAAGAAATTGAAATAGGCAAATGGGAGGGTATCAAAAACTACCATTCATCAATCCGCCGGTATGCAGGAAAACGATGGTCTGCGGTTTTTCAAAATTCTGTTGCGAAAGCCATTCCATGAGTGCATAAAACGCTTTTCCGGTGTAGATTTTATCTAGAGGAAGATCGTATTCCTTTTTGCATTCCGAGATAAAATCAAGCAGCTCCGAAGTCCATTTTCCATAGCCACCGAAATGGGCTTCCGGGTGCACTTCTACCCTTTTTAGGTATTCATCGATTGTCTCTTCGTCAACCAGGAAAGGAAAAAGCTGTTTGCGCATTTCGGCCATTGCATCAAACCCTTTCAATACCGGAACAACATGCAGTATTGCTTCTTCCTGCAACCCGAGCAGTAACCCGCAGCTTGTCGTTGTTGTACCCTGTGCAACGAACAAATGATCAATTTCCGCAGGAAGTTCTTTCACGATTTCCTGGCAGCCGACCATTCCGTAATAATTGGAGCCGCCTTCCGGAACCAATAAAAAATGAGGATATGCTTCTTTCCAGCCTTCCTGACAGCTTTTTTCATTGCGTTCGTCATAAGATTCCCGTGAAATGAACCTGAGTTCCATTCCGAGTTCAGAACAGCGCTTCAGATTGTGATTGCTTTCAGCAGTCAGTTCTTCACCTCTCACCACGCCTACTGATTTCAATCCTGCAGCATGACAAGCTGAAGCAACAGCCAGCAAATGGTTTGAAAAAGCCCCGCCAAAGGTTAAAATACCGTCTTTCTTCTGGTAATCCGCCAATTCAAGGTTGTATTTCAATTTCCGCCATTTATTCCCGGATACTTCCGGATGGATCAGATCGTCACGCTTTATCAGCAAACGAACATTCTTAAACTGATCAGAATCCAGTTTGATTTCCTGTAAAATGGAAAGGGATGTATCAAAGAGCTCCATGAAATGCGTAATTTTGTCGTATGAATGATGATTTTCGTCCACTTCCCAAAAATAATGGTTTAGATCCGGAAGACTTTTATTATACACCGGAAGGTTATATTGTTTTTACGGAAAAATACCATTTGAAACGTGGATATTGCTGCAAAAGCGGCTGCAGGCACTGTCCGTATGGATATGATAAAAAAACGGATTCGTTCAGAAAATAATTAAAATATGTAGGGGCGAAAAATTNNAATTTTTCGCCCCTACATATTTTATGAAACATATTCCTCAAATAACCGCTCCACTTCCTTCTCCAAATCAGCTGTTTTTCCCGGGTGCGGACGTGAAGTCTGGATAATAGAGCTTCTTACGGCTGTGAGCCAGCGAAAACGTTCCGGTAATTCCTCAAAGGCAATTGGTCCGCCGGCTTTTGATCCAGCACTGATCAATTCGAATGCTTGCAGGTTTGCCTTAATCTGGTCTAAATCCATTTCACACTTAAAGAGTTTCAATCGTTCCTCGGGAAGTACGATCTTAGTCCGGATAAATTTTTGCTTTTTCGAAAACAAAATGATACCCACGTTGATGAATTCTTCGCGTTCAACCTGCGGGACCAGGCGGATTACTGCATATTCATATAAGAACATTTCGGGCATTTTTAGCTTCGTTTACAAAATTCACAGAACTCTTCAGGCGGATGCTTAAAAACTGTTTATAGACATTTTTGATCTCATCCGGAGTGGCTTCCAAATCTTCCCATTCCAGCCAGGATTCCGGAAGTGCATCTACCAAAGCGTGCAGTTTTTCTTCGTTCAGCCTGGAATGTGCGAATGCGTCCGCCTCATCCATTTTAGAGGCCCTTGGAAGTAATACATGATCTTTCACATACATAAAATTACTTTGGGCTGTTTTTTCCCAATTCTCCCAGGTATGGTGAAAATAAAACGATGCACCATGGTCGATCAGCCACAGTTCTTTCTTCCAGATCAACATATTTGTATTTCTGAACGTGCGGTCGATATTCGTAATAAAAGCATCCAGCCATACAATATGTGAAGCTGTTTCCTCATCGACATTCGTTACTACCGGATCGAATGTGATTGCGCCGCTTAAAAAGTGTAATCCTAAATTCAATCCGTGGCTGGCGCGAAGCAAATCCTGGATTTCCTCATCCGCTTCCGAACGACCGAAATCCTCGTCCAGGTTTACAAAAACCAATTCCGGGACTTTAAATCCGAGTATGCGCGCAATTTCTCCGCCCAGGAATTCCGAGATCAGTGCTTTTACACCATGACCTGCTCCCCTGAATTTCAAAACGTACTTAAAATCGTCGTCTGCGTCCACCAGTGCAGGAAGTGAACCGCCCTCTCTCAAAGGTGAAATGTATCTTGTAACGTTTACCGTTCTTAAAAAATCTGACATATCAATCCTCTTTACGTATCCCGTTTTCAGGAACTTTCCCCGTGTATTCCGATAAAATATTTTTGATGTACCTGATATCAGCATCCACATCACCTGTTGGTTCAAAAAGAGAGTGAAATCCTCCGATTTTTCGTTTATAATCGATGTAACCGATATAAATAGGAACTTGTGCCTGTTGAGCAATGTAATAAAAACCCCTTTTCCATTTTGGCTGATAGCTTCGCGTTCCTTCCGGAGTGAAAACCATGAAGCATTTTTCGTTTTCATTCAAATACTTCACTGCCTGTTCGGTAATATTATTGTTGCTTTTTTTCCTGTCAACAGGAACTCCCCCCATTGCTTTGAGAATTGGTCCTAACGGAAAAAAAAACAAATCTTTCTTAATCAGGAATTTAGCATTTACCCGGTAGTGTGCAAATGCAATTTTTCCAATAATAAAATCCCAATTGGATGTATGCGGTCCCATTACAACGACTGCTTTCTTTACTCCGGTTGGAACACGATCATCTATTTTCCAACCGAATAGCTTAAGTAACCAGAAAAAGAATTTTCCCATGAAACAAAGTTACAATTTCAATAAAAAATTACCTTTATACCATGCAAATAAAAAAACGCTTTTATGCTGCCTTCCTTGTAGTGCTGCTTACAGCATCCAGTTTACTGATTTTTATTTGCCTGAATCTCCTCTCTACAAATCAAAATAATCCGCTTGTACCTGTTCCTGATGACGCCAATTGGGTGTTGAGACTGGATGCGGAATCATTTGTTAAGAAAGAAGTCTACAACACCTTATTTGCAGATAAAGACGATGCCTTTATTCTAAAGGTCCGCGAGTTGATCGATAAGAACTTCAACGGTGAATCCGATAAGAAATCACTTCGCATTGAGCCGCAGGAAGATATTGTGCTTTACGGCATTGACCGGAACAATAAAAGCTACCTGCTGATTGCTGTTCAGACAAGAGATGCAGCCGCATTCAGTGAAAACATAACTGCCTATTGCAAATCCAACCAAGCCGGAAAAGCTTCAGGCCGCTGCGGATTATTCATCCAGCAGGTCAAAGGAAAAAAGAACCGGACAGAACTGGAAAAAGTACTAGCAGACATTTTAAACCAACCATTTAAAGAATTAAAAAAGGCCGCTTCCGAAAAGAATGAGTTTATTGCATTGAATGTGAGAAAACTCCCTTCAAAGAGTGGTTTTTCCACCATGAACTTATCCATTCAACACCAGGACAAATCCATTAACCTGGAAGGAGAAATTACCTACCCGAAAAAATTACATCCAAGTTTGAAATTCGGGTTAAAACCAGAAGGCGTGTACGTTTATTCCCGCTTTATACCCGAAGCATTACCGGATACTTTGTTGAATTTCCTTCCCGACGGGCTTCCCCACTTCAAAGACATCGAAGGGTATGCCGTTGATTTTAAAGGGACTTATTTGGAAGATCCGAAAGACAGTCTTCCAAGTATCGTAGGTTTTTTACCAACTCCGGTCATGAACCTGATTATCCAATCTAAGCATGTTTGCAAGGTTGAAGACCTTTGGAAAGCATTTCCGGAATCTGTTCGCAGACCAAACCTGACATTAAACTTCGGAAATACGGTGTTCCATTTGAAGCAGCTTTCTTCGACTACTTACTTTATCGGTGTTGATCCGAATGCTATAATCCCTTATTCCGGAAATGATGTTTTCTTTATCAAAGGACATTTGGAAAAATCTACCAAGATTTATGGAAGTACTTTTGTAACCGCTTTCATAGAGAATATGGGACCGGTCAAGGCATTCAATGACTTTTTGAACAGCTCCGAATCGATCCATATCGAGATCAAACCGAAAAATGGAGATCGCTACTCTATAAACGGGAAAATTAATTTCAAGCAAGACAAACACCCGCTTCACGAAATGACCAAAATGGTTTTCTCAATGCCAATCTTTGAACAGTAATCAGACGTAGCGTATTTTAGCGGTCATTGTTCTGTCACCCTTGAGTGAAAACTTGAAATTTTCGTATTTTGGCTTACTCCAGGAAGTGTGGTAATAATCTGCAAACCCAAATCCTTCATCAGGCATGAACATGGTGTAATCCATTTCCTTATTCTTGTTTTCATCATCTAAAAGGGCTATTCCGTATTCTCCTTCTTCGATTCCTGTAAACGTACATGTGAGCGAATTGTTCTTCATTTCACTTTTATCTACCACCTTAACTTTCCAGGCCAGTCCTTTGTTGTAGTTTTCTGAACTCCGGAAAATTTGAAGCTGGATAGTGCCATTATTGTTTCGGATATTGGTTACTTTAATGGTTATCGTATGATAATTCGGCGCCTTAAACGAAACAGATACCATATAAACGAGCGCGAAGAAAATAAAGGTGAAGAATGATTTTTTCATTGGTAAAATAGATATGCCTGCATAAATTTAATACTTCTGTTTTAAACTTATCCGGCTTCGATCTGATTTAACAATTCTTCAAAATAAGCCGGTGCGTCCATTAAACGGGATCCGTACCAGGAAAAGAATTCACCGTCGACTAGTACAACCTGGCTGGCGGGAAATTGGTTCTGTAATTCTTCGATGTGTTTCTCTTTGAATGGATAAGGTTCCGAGCTCAGGAAAATAAGGTCCGGATTCAAACCCGTCATTTCAACTTCCGGGTAGCGTTCTTCCTTCATCGCATTTTGAAAACCCAAAGTGGTTAACATTGCATCAATAAATGTATTCGGACCGACTGCGATGTAGGGATTTTTCCAAATAAGATAAAGAACCGTTTGATTCGTTTTTTTCAGATTTTTCAAACGGGAAAAGTTCTCCCGGATTTTCGATACGATCTCTTCCGCCTTTTGTGAAGTTCCTGTAATCGATCCTACCTCCCGGATCATTTCAAGCGCATCCTCCAGGTTGAAAATGTCACTCATCCAGGTGGGAAGGGATTTTTCCAGTTCCTCAATATCCGTTTGGTTGTTTTCTTCCTTATTTCCAATCACCAAATCCGGATTCAGTGATTTCACCAGGTCAACCTTCACATTCTTCGTCCCGCCGATCAGCTGCACTTCTTTTTTCAGCCCCCGGGGATGGACACAGAACTTTGTAATCCCGACCAGCTTATCCCGCAATCCCAAATCCACCAATAATTCTGTTTGCGAAGGAACCAGCGACACAATACGCAAAACGGTGGAATTCACCTCCACCGTTCGCTGCATTTGATCTGTATAATTCTTTTTCATTCAAATTCAAACATGTAGGGATCAGTCGCAACTGATCCCTACGGTTTTTCAATATCATGATATTATTTATGCCAATGATGCAATTACATCCTGGCGAGTCAGGATTTTCTTGTCTCCATTCGCTCTTTCAACAATTACTGCCGGAGTCTGCTCGTTGATTAATTTCGCTACATCTTCCAATTTAGCAGTTCCCATAACAACCGGGAAAGGTTTCTGCATGATTTTCGAAATTGGTGTGTCTCTCAATGCCGGGTTATCTATCAATAACTGGTAAACCTGGGAATCATTCAAAGAACCGACCAATTCACCGTCTCTCAGAACCGGAATTTGGGAAATGTTGTACTTACGCATTTTCATGATAGCATGCGAAACCAATTCTTCGGAATACAAAGTCACCAAAGGCAGGTCTGCATGACGCGCAATTACGTCTTCTGCTGTTTTAAACTCTTCTTCCAGGAATCCGCGCTCACGCATCCAATCGTCGTTGAAGATCTTACCGACATAACGGCTTCCATGATCGTGGAACAATACCACAACCACATCATTTTCCGTTAATTGGTCCTGTAACTGCAGCAATCCACCGATAGCCGCTCCCGCAGAGTTTCCAACGAAAATTCCTTCTTCACGAGCCAGACGGCGTGTATAAACCGCAGCGTCTTTATCCGTTACTTTCTCAAACAAATCAATAACGTCGAAATCTACGTTTGCAGGAAGAATATCCTCCCCGATTCCTTCCGTGATGTAAGGATAGATCTCATTCTCGTCAAAAATCCCTGTTTCCTTGTATTTCTTGAAAACGGATCCGTAAGTATCGATTCCCCAGATTTTGATATTCGGGTTTTTCTCTTTCAAATATTTTCCAACTCCGGAAATGGTTCCTCCTGTTCCCACTCCAACGATAAAGTGTGTTACTTTTCCGTCAGTCTGTTCCCAGATCTCGGGTCCTGTCTGCTCGTAATGAGCTACACGGTTCGACAGGTTATCGTATTGGTTCACATACCAGGAATTCGGGATTTCTTTTGCCAGTCTTTTAGAAACAGAATAATAAGAACGCGGGTCAGAAGGCTCAACAGCTGTAGGGCAAACCACCACTTCAGCTCCAACAGCACGCAAAATATCCATTTTCTCTTTAGACTGCTTGTCGTTCAATACACAAATCAGTTTATAACCTTTTACGATAGCTGCAAGTGCCAATCCCATTCCTGTATTCCCTGAAGTTCCTTCGATAATTGTTCCGCCCGGCTTCAACAGTCCGTTTTTCTCAGCATCTTCAATCATTTTCACCGCCATACGGTCTTTTACGGAGTTCCCCGGGTTGGTTGTTTCAACTTTCGCCAAAACAGTTGCCTTACAGTTTTTGGTAAGCTTGTTTAATCGAACTAAAGGCGTATTCCCGATAGTCTCTAATATGTTGTTATAAACTTTCATGTACTGAATTTTACACAAAGATAGTTTTAATTCAAAATTCAACAGGTAAAATGCAAAAGTGACGGAAGAAAGTGTGAAACATACCGTTTTGGAATTTTTAAAAGTTAGTGGTCAGAATACTCCGGCACGGTTTTAGATATTCCTGCATAACTTTAAACTTGCAGGTATGTACATTCAAGGAATCCATATATTTGCAACGAACTACATGTTATGAATCAACTACTTGCACTCAGCATTGCCAGCTTATTGGTTTTCAGCTCCTGCCGAACTACACAGGGTATGCAAATTGAAGTACAACGGCCCGCAACTATTTCGATTGATCGGAATATCAAATCATTGGCGCTGCTTAATCACTCCATTCCGGGAAAAGCAGGACTTCTTGAAGGAACGCTGACTTTGGAAACTCCCAAACAAGACAAAGAGTTATCCAATGAATGCATGCAGGGGATCGATCAACTTCTTCGAACAAGTCCGCGTTTCGAGATCAAACAATGCGACAGTTCCATGATGGCTTCCAAACCAACCAGCGTGGATTTTGGATCTCCTATGAACTGGGAACAGGTAGACAGTATTTGTAAAAAATACGGTACAGACGCTTTACTAAGCCTGGAGTTTTTCGATACCGATTTCAGTGTGATCAACCCGGCAGCCACTGCTGTGAATACGGTGCAAGGTATCCTCAACGGAAATGCTGAAGTGGAAATTACCGGAAAAGCTACTGCAAGAGCCGGTTTTATGCTCTATGATCCCGTTAATAAAGCAATTGTTTACCGTGACATGTACAAACAGGACAAAACCTGGGTGCAGCGCTCCACCAACCCGGTGGAAGCTTTGGGCCGTTTAATTAAGCGCAATGAGGCTTTAAGCGAAGTGAGCTATTATACCGGGCAGTCTTTCGCACACGACCTGATACCTCTTTATTTCTGGGAACAGCGTATGATGTATATTGGTAAAAAGGGACGTTTGAAAGTTGGTGCACGGCAAGCATTGACGAGAGATTGGGAAGGAGCGTTAAATACCTGGAAGGAAGAATACGATTCCAATCCGAAATCCAAGTTTAAAGCACGGGCAGCTTACAATGCTGCTTTGGCTTATGAAGTATTGGGTGATCTGCAGAATGCCAAAGCCTGGATCCAAAAATCCTATGTAGAAGACGGAAAAGATGAAGCGCTTCAATATTCCAATATCCTTGAGAAACGCATCCGCGATTTGGGGAGGCTGGAAAACCAAACCAATTGATTATTCAAACTTTTTTGAATTTTGAATTTGGCATTTTGAATTGTTTGAGAAAGTTTAGCTAACTTTGTGTTCATGTCGGATTTCGTTGTTTCTGCCAGAAAATACAGACCCCAGACCTTTGATACGGTTGTTGGGCAGAAGGCAATTACCAATACGCTTAAAAACGCCATTAAGAACCAGCATTTAGCGCAGGCTTTCTTGTTTTGCGGTTCGCGCGGGGTTGGTAAAACAACAACTGCACGTATCCTTGCGAAAACNNCTTTCCTTCAATGAAGGAGCTTCTCTGAATGTTTACGAATTAGATGCTGCATCCAACAACTCTGTTGACGATATCCGTGGACTAATTGACCAGGTGCGCATCGCGCCGCAATTGGGAACCCACAAGGTGTATATCATCGACGAGGTCCACATGCTGTCAACGGCAGCTTTCAATGCCTTTTTGAAGACTCTGGAAGAACCGCCTGCACATGCGATCTTCATTTTAGCAACTACCGAAAAACACAAAATCTTACCAACGATCTTATCGCGCTGTCAGATTTTTGATTTTCAACGCATCAAGGTAAAAGACATTGCCGATCATTTGGCACATGTTGCTACACAGGAAGCTATTTCTGCAGATCCGGATGCGCTTCACCTTATTGCTCAAAAAGCTGATGGTGCTTTGCGCGATGCTTTGTCTATTTTCGATCAGATCGTAAGCTTTTGCGGAACGACGATTACACATAAAGCTGTACTGGAAAACCTCAATGTACTGGACCACGATTACTATTTCAAGGTCGTGGAAAATGCATTGAATGAAGATATTCCGGCTTGTCTCTTATTGTTCAATGATGTCATGGAAAAAGGATTTGACGGGCATCATTTCATAGTCGGGCTTGCCGAGCATTTCAGAAACCTTTTGATCTGCAAAGATCCGCGAACTGCAAACTTACTGGAAGTGGGTGAAACTACTGAAAAACTGTTTGTTGACCAGGCTAAAAAAATAGACGCGGCTTTTGCACTGCGCTGCCTGGGTGTTCTCAGTAAAGCAGATGTGGATTACAAATCCGCAAAGAACCAGCGTCTGCTGGTCGAACTAACGCTTATGCAAATTTGTTCGGTTAAATCTGAGCTTGAAAAAAAAAATCCTTAACTGATCCGGTTCCGATCATTCCATTCGCAGGGCAAAGCCTGAGAAATGAATCCAAACCGGTAAACAAACCTTCGGTAACCTCTGAAAGAGCTGCTTTCTCGGTAAAACCAGAGGCAAAAATCCTGTCAGCACCAACTGGAAATTTAAATTCGAACAATTTATCGATCAATCACTTAATTGAACAGCAAAAAGCTAAAGCGCAAGTTCCACAAAGTGATCTGCCTAAAAAAGAATTCCATAAAGATGACGTAGTGAGGCTTTGGAAAACCATGGCGCATACGCAAAAATTGAACGGACAAGACCAGGTTTATCACGTCATGATCAAACGGGAGCCAGTTCAGCTGGATGAAACAACTTTCCAGTTTGAAGTAGACAATACCATTCAATTAACCCGCCTGGAAGGTGCAATCGGCGAGGTCATGGCATATATCCGCAAGGAAATCCAAAATTACGACCTTGTCATTCAATTGGAAATGGTCAAAGACGCACCGGAAGAAGTCAAATACCTGAATGGTCCGGACCGTTTCGATAAATTAGCGAAGAAAAATTCAAACCTTTTCGACCTGAAGAACCGTTTTAACTTAGACATCGATTATTAAGTATATGAAAATTCTTGAAATTAGCATGCTTTGCGTGTTGCTTATTGCAAGTTCCTGTAATGACGAATCTGCAGCAGACGCGAATATAACTACCGAAAATACGGACGGTAAAAAAAGCAATGAAAGCCTGGATGCAAGAGCCAAAAGAGAGATCATGGCATCTTTGGCTATCCCGGTTAACGAAAAGTTTTCCCTGAGAATCTACAAAGAATACATCAATGCTGACACAATTGAAGACGCGATTATCACGGTGAACCGACTGGAATATGCCATGGACGAAGCCATCAGGAACAAGCGCGAGGCAAAAGCTGCTGAAATCGGGTTCACCGGGAACTACAACTATATATTCTATTACGACGGCGCTCTGGACCGTATTTCCAATCCAATCTTTGCCCCTTCAAGTCCGGGAAGAGAACTGGACATCGAATTCCGTTCAATCGTTGCTCCGACCAGAAAAGATGTGATAGTAGGATACCGCATCAGGAACTCGGGCTGGAAAAGTTATTTCTCCGTATTTAACGAACACGATCTGATGATGGTTTTCCAATGGAAATCCTTTGATTATGCCGGTGAAGATCATCCGGAAGCGCTGTTCCATGAATTCGAAGAGAACCCGAACCAGGTGCCTATGGATATTGCAATTTATGAAAGCGAAATCGATTCATACACCAAAAATATCGGTGATATGTACCAATACATTCCTTCGATTACCCGGAAAAAAACCTTGAAATTGAAGTTCTTCCTGGACCCGGTTGTGAAAAAGTACCGCCTTTACCCAGAATTCGCTAAAAACCTGCCGAAGAAAGTATGAGTTCCACCGAAGGAAAAATAGAAGTCCCTTCTTCACTCAGATACCGGACATTTCAAACAGGTGAAAATCCGAAACACCTGGTTTACGTCCTTCACGGATACGGACAATTGATCGAATATTTCAGCCAAAAGTTCTCCGGTATTCCACAAGAGGATGTTTTGTTCGTTTTCCCGGAAGGAAGGCACCGGTTTTACCTGAGAGGAACATCCGGCAGAGTTGGAGCTTCCTGGATGACCAAAGAATGGCGGGAAGAAGATATCCGATTGAATATCCTTAGTTTGGACATCCTTCACGCAGCGATGCTGAAAGAGCATTCTCCGGAAAAAATTACAGTCATCGGTTTTTCACAAGGTGGAGCGACTGCTGCCCGCTGGCTTGCACACGGCAATGTCAACTGTGACCATTTTGTTTCCTGGGCAAGTGTTTATCCTCCTGACCTGGCAGTTGAAGAACACAAAAATCTGGCTAAAAAAAGCTCTTTTGTTTTGGGTACTGAGGATGAGTTCTTCCCGAAAGCGGACCAGGAAATACTGATTGCGGATTATCAATCCCGGGGTATACACATTGCCCGTTTTGAAGGCACACACGATATTGATAAAGAAACACTTATATGCATTTTATGAAACAGTTCCTTTTACTCCTGATTCTTGCATGCAGCATCAATTTCGGTATTGCGCAGGAAGACACCGAGCTTTACCTGAAAGATGAAGAAGAAACCACTACAAAAGAATTTACTCCATACAATGAAATTGGTGCCGATATTCACTTTTCAGCCAGTACATTCGGTGGAACCGGTGGTGTGGGGCTAAAGTTCGGTATTGTCCGTAACAAATATATTTCTTTCGGTCCGTCTGCACGGTATCATTATTCCTTTTACAAGAATAACGGACTAAGCGGATCTTACTCCGTATATGGAGGTGGAGCTTTTATACACGGACGTTTTTTCAACTACCTGTTTGTTGGTGCTGAATTTGAGCTATTATCCAATCCTTTCAGCAATACCAACGGAATTATTGCTCCCAAACGCGTTTGGGTTCCCACTGCTTTAGTCGGGTTTGGTTTCTCTCACGCATTTGGTGAGGAGGGGAATTTCAGGCTAAATGCCGGAATCATGTATGATGTTATCAATAATCTGAACAGCCCTTTCAGACCCGGATATTTCATGAAAAAACAAACCGCAAACGGTCAACCGGGCGCACTGATTCCATTGATTTACAGGATTGCGTTCTTTTTCAAGCTTTAGTTTGAAAAGTTCAAAAGGTTTAAGGGTTCAAAAAGGTTCAAAGTGAACTGTTGCTCAAATGAATCTATTTGAACATTTGAANNTCTTTTTCAAATCCCAAAGATTCCAGAAGGAATATTGCCCCCCTGTTTCCCGGTGACACGAATGCTTCAATGGCATGCAGGTTCATTTTCTCAAATCCGAAAGACACGATTGCGCGGACAGCTTCCAGAGCGATATTCTTTCCCCAGTAATCGACTGAAAGCTCCCCTCCGATCTCAGCACGATTGTTCAGGTAATCGATCCGGTTAAAACCGCAGGTACCGATAATTTCTGATCCGTCTCTCAGGATTCCGGCCCATCCGATAGCTGCTTTTGATTCAAACGCATTTTCTGTCTTTTTGACCAATTCTTCTGCTGCCTCAACTCCGGTCATACTGTTGCGTGCAATAAATTGGTTTACCCGTTTGTTTTGCCGCATGTGCATGATCTCGACAGCATCTTTCAGCTGTATTTGCCGTAATAGCAGTCTTTCCGTTTGTATAACCGGAAAATGTTCGAAAACTGTTTCATTTATGCTCATAATTTTATTATTGTGCCTTTCCCGAAACTTCGGGACTCATTCACCTTTATCAGTTTCTAATAGTCTTCCTGAAACTGAGCGGAGTCGAAGTCCCGGTTAAAAAAAAAATCCTCTCCGAAAACGAAGAGGATTTATCCATTATTTTACACTGCCCATTGGTCCGAAATCAACCAGTTCAACATAGAAAACCAATGTTGAGAACGGCGGAATGGTATTCGGGTCCGGAGAGTCTTTTCCATAAGCCATGTTTTGAGGAACGTATAATTTGTACTTCCCTCCTTTTTTCATGAATGGAATACCCACTGTCCAGCCCGGGATCACTCCTCCAAGGTTAAATACCGGAATTTGCGGTCCGTTCAGGGATGATTGCAAAGTATCACCTTCGGTATTCATTAAAACATAATGAGCTTTCACATCGCTTGTCGCAGTCGGACTTCCACCTGTTCCTGCCTGGATCGTTTCCATATACAATCCGTTTGGCAATTCTTTGATGGTTGCAATCTGTTTCACTTTATTGAAGAACGCTGTTTCCTTTTTAGTTACTTCAGCCATCACCCGTGTGTTGACTTTTGTCATAAAGTCTTTCAACATCGTTGCTTTCAAATCTTTCGCGATCAGGGTATCTTCTTTCTTCAAACCAAGACTAAAACCGTAAACCAGGTATTCTTTATCAAACTCGTTGTAAGATTTAGCCTGTGTCCAGCTTGTTTTAAACATTCCCCCGATGAACTTACCGATACACAAGGAAGCATCCTTCACGTATTTCTCATTGAATTCCTGTTGGCTTGGTCCCAATAANNCCTTTTAGAATTTGGTCCTTGTCGTATTTCGCAAAGTTCGGGTCCTGCAGCAATTGTCCTGCATTGTCGGCTCCCATCAGGTAGGAAATTCGCTGTTTCGGTGTATTCAACGGCAATGATTTTGTAGCGCCTTTATCGTCACCACATGCGAAGGTCACCGCTAATAGCAGAGAGGCCAGAATGATTTTTTTCATCTTAGTTATTTTCAATTCCTAATAATTCAACATCAAAAACAAGCGCCATAAACGGCTTGATTGCTCCCCCCGGATGCGGATGGGCTCCGTATGCCAACTCTTGCGGGATGTACAAACGGTATTTCGATCCAACAGGCATCAACTGCAATGCTTCTGTCCATCCTTTAATCACCTGGTGCACTCCGAAAGTTGCAGGAATTCCTCTTGTAACAGAACTGTCGAATACTGTTCCGTCGATCAGAGTTCCGTGGTAATGAACATTTACCGTATCTGTACTGGTTGGTTTCGGTCCGTTACCCAATTCAACCACTTCGTACTGCAAACCTGAAGCAGTTGTTGTAACTCCTTCTTTCTTAGCGTTCTCAGCCAGGAATGCTTCTCCTTCGTTTTTGTACACTTCAAATTTTGAAGCAGTAATTTCCTGGATATATTTTTGTATAACCTCATTTGCCTGATCGGGTGAATATTTCGTTGTTTTCCCGCTGAAA
>DJFP01000138.1:8768-25645 GCA_002432565.1 Flavobacteriales bacterium UBA5869 | reverse complement strand
GGTACCGGAACATTCGTTGGGTTTTGAAGATTGGATGTAAATCCGTTTGGTCCTACCCAATTCCAGGCAGCACCAGCTACATTGGTTGCCGTTAAGTTAAAGGTTGTTGTTCCCTGGCAGACATCACCGCTGTTTCCGGCTGTAACCGTGCATCCGCCGCAAGAATTGACCGTAATTGTTGCTGTTGCTGAAGTAGACGACGGGCACAAAGGATTTCCCCCGGAGGAATTCACGGTGTAGGTGTACGTCCCGGGAGTACTCGGAGGTGTCGCAGTTACTGTAGAACCGGTTGTCCCGCTTAAATTCGGTGAAGCTGCCCAGTTATATACCCCATTTCCTCCCGTAGCTGTCAATGTTACAGATTGCCCGGCACAAATAGTTGATGTGGCTGGAGTAACATCTACCGGGATAGCAACTCCTGTATTTGCAGCAAACGTATAGTCACAAATATCCCCGGCGAACCCATCTATCATGATGTAATAGGTATTCCCGGGAGTCAGACCACTTGCGGATACATTTTGGGCTGATGCAGACGGCACAAGCTGACTGCAGTAATAAGAAGTTACTGTTCCGGAACAATTGTTTGCCGAAAAGATCATGATCTGGATACCGTCCCCATACGTTGAATTATAAACCCAGCAATTGAATGAGATGGATGTTGATGAGGCGACAAAAGACAAAAAGGAATTATTCTCAATGGAACCGCAAAACTCACCTGTTAACCCACAATCACCCAGCCCGAGGAAACCACACGACTGACTCCAGGTATTAACCGTGTATGTCGACGAAGTATTGCCGCAATAGCCGTTCAATTCACAGATAGGAGTTGCAGTTGCACAGGAATTCCCGGCAGCAGGATTTGACCCGCAGGGCGGTTGTCCAAGGCCTGAAATATTGACCAGAACGAAGACAAAAAAGTAGATCAGCTTTTTCATTTGACAACTTTTNNTCCTGTTTTTATAAATGTAGGATTCACGCCATTTCTTCAAATCGAATACGGATAGCAGATCAATGTGCCGGTAGAGTTTTTGCAAAGAATCAACAGAAAGTGTATCACCGGATAATTTGCAAACAGAATTTAAGGGCACAACGGTTTCGTGTGCGTGCGTAGTAGTTGCACCAATAGCCGAAGCTATTGCTGCTAGTAGTAGTAATCTCATAGTGTTGAATTATTTACAAATTCTAATTCAAGAACGAATTTACAACAAAGTAGTTGCCTGATTCGCATGAAAATCAAAGGATTAACTGAATAATAACCAAATGTTAATTATTAAACAATTTATTGCTTACCTAAAAAAGAATGTATTCGTGAATTGACAATATCCGGCTGATCAAAACTTAGAAAGTGTCCTGCATTTTGGATGGTGCCGGTATCAGGATTTGGTACCCATTTCATGACTTTCTCCAGGCACCGCTGGTTATTGATGATATCTTTATCTCCTATCAATACCAAAACCGGCATTGTTAAAGCACTCATTGATTTCCGTGAATATGGAGTCATTTCAAAAATGCACGCAGACATATTTTCTTTTTCTGTTCCCAGGTAATATTGATCAAAATAGGTTTTACTTATCTTAATACTCCTTACGGATAACCCGGCAAGGATATTGTTTAACTTCTCTTTGTCAGGTGAAATACAGTATGTGATATTACTCAACAAAGCAGAACTTGGCGGAATCCATGTAAATGTCTGGGCAGGACTCAGCAATACCAATTTCTTTATTTTTCCGGGTGTGTTCAATGCAACTGCCGTAGCAAGCCACCCTCCGCGTGAACATCCTAACAGGTAAAACGAATTCAAGCCCAGTTTTGAGAATATTTCATCATACCAGGCCGCTATTTCATCTTTATTCAGGCGTTTCATAGTGCATGTCGACTTCCCGGGTTCCAATAAAAAATCAATCGCATAAACCCGATATTTTTGGGCCAGACTCTTCATATTCGGGTACCACATAGTCGAACTCGCATTCATACCATGAAGCAGCACTAATGGAGGATTTTTAGAGTTTCCGCATATCAAAACATGTGCATTTCCAAATTGCGTCGGAATGTCCTTTTCAGTTATCGGCAGCTCAAATAGAGACAGGGTTTTATTGTAGGCATTGATATAATCACTCAATGAGTCATTATGGACAAACTCATAATTTTTAGGGGAAGCGGTCGATCTTTCCTCCTCCATACTTTTCTTGTTTCTCTTTTTTCTTTCATTTTCTTCCGACTTTCCTTTCGGGTTCTTTTTACCATTATCCGAGCAGGACAAGAAAAGCGGAAGCATTAACAATAAGGCGATCACAAATCCTAAAACGCGCATCATAAAAGCAACTATTTTTGCTAATTTACCCGAAAAAATCGTGAACACAACAAATAATCAAAAGGCAGTTGACCTCTTTAATAAACTGGCTGATTCTTACCAGGAACGTTTCTTTTCCGTAGATCATTATGAGGAATCCTTAAAAATACTTTTGGAACAGTTGGAAGACGGTTCAAAAGTTTTAGATATCGCCTGCGGTCCCGGGAATATCAGTCACTATTTATTGGAACACCTACCAGGATTAAAACTGCTGGGCATAGACCTGGCGCCAAATATGATTGACCTTGCCCGAAAAAACAATCCCGGTGCCCGCTTTTTGGTATACGACGCCCTGCTGATTGATCACCTGGAATCGAGTTTTGATGCGGTCATAATCGGGTTTCTTTTTCCCTATCTTTCGATAGACCAGGTTGAGCTATTCCTGTTTAAAGTATTCGAGAAACTGAATGAAAATGGAGTCATTTACTTAAGCACTATGGAAGACCTTTACGAAAACTCGCGTTTGAAAAAATCGAGTACAGGCGAAGAGTTGATGATGCATTATTACGAAGCTGATTTTTTGCTGCGCCTGCTGAAACAGATAGGTTTTCAGATTATTTCAACCCAAAAACAACCTTTTGCCCTATCAGAAACTGAATCTGATACCGATTTGATCATTATTGCACGGAAAAGAAGTTTCTTTCAAAATCCCTGAGCCGACAATCAATTGCCGACTCAAGGAAAATTTGATGAACAAAAACTGTTTTGCTTACTCAGTCATTTTTGCCGCGTAAGCAGGACTTAAAGTCAAGTCTACTTCATTTCGAATAACATCATCCAGCGTCTCTCTCTTTCTGATCAAATGCGGAACTCCGTCCCTGATATAAACCTCAGCTGGCCTCAAACGCGAATTGTACTGATTGCTCATGCTGAAACCGTAAGCCCCGGCATTGTAAATCCCAAGTACATCTCCAACTTTTGCTTCTGAAATCGGCCGGTCATAGCCAAACGTGTCTGTTTCACAAATGTAACCTACCACGGAGTACAATTTTTTCTGTCCTGCAGGGTTCGAAATATTTTCGATGCGGTGATATGCATTGTAAAACATCGGACGGATCAAATGGTTTTGTCCGCTGTTTACACCCAGAAAAACGGTTGAGGTTGTTTGCTTTACCACATTGACAGAAACCAACAGCACTCCGCTTTCACTCACCAGGAACTTTCCAGGTTCAAACCATAATTCCAGTTCACGGCCATATTCCTTGCAGAAATTTTGAAAAGACTCTCCGATCTTTGTTCCGATTTCTTCAATAGGAGTCACGAAATCACCTTCTTTGTAAGCTACTTTGAATCCCGATCCGAAATCCATGAACTTCAATTCCGGGAAATAACCCGCAGCCTGGTAAAGCAAATCGGCTCCCTGGAGGAACACATCCGCATCCACGATATCACTTCCGGTATGCATGTGCAGACCAACAATATGTAATTTATAGTGTTCAACAATTCGCTGAATATGTCTTAACTGATGGATTGAAATTCCGAACTTGGAATCGATGTGACCGACTGAGATATTGGCGTGCCCCCCAGCTAAAATATGCGGGTTTATCCGGATACAAACCGGAACCAAACTACCGAATACCATCCCGAAATGTTCCAGCACGCTCAGGTTGTCGATATTGATCATGACTCCCAAAGCAACCGCTTCTTCGATCTCGGAAAATGCCACACCATTCGGAGTATACATAATTTCTTCCGGCTCAAAACCTGCTCTAAGCCCCAAATAAACTTCCTCTATCGAAACAGCATCCAAACCTGCTCCCTGATCTTTGAGTGTTTTCAATACGTTGATATTGCTTAATGCCTTCATGGCATAGTGTAATTTCACTTCCTGCTTTCCGAAGGCGTTCTTCAGACGATTGTACTGCGAAATAATTTTTGATTCATCATACACATAAACCGGGGTTCCATATTCACCGGCTATAGATTCTAAGAGTCTTGAGTTCATTTTATTACTACTTTTCAGGGTACAAAATTAGATACAAATAATTTATTTCACAAAGTTTTTGTTTTAACACAATTTGTTTGAAATAAAACAATTTATTTTTGAACGGAAATACTGCTTATATGTATTACGCTAAAACCAATTCTATGAAAAAACACTTTTTAAACCTATTGATGGTTCTTTTTCCCCTGGCAATTTTTGCACAGAATATTCATGAGCAGGTTCTTAAAACGGAAATCAAACGTGTAAAGCTTTTCCTTACTGCAGGTGAAATGACCCACGAAACGCAGGTGAAATTAACGAAGGGAAGAAATAAGATCATCTTTTCGGGAATTTCGGCATTTGCAGACCCACGGACCATCCAATTTACCGGTTCAGGTTCTTTTCGAATGGTTTCAATTTCAACCGAAATGGATTTTTTAGCTGCCGAACAATGGAATCCGAAAATTAAGATCCTCGCAGATTCTTTGGAACACTTGAAAGACCGCCATCAGCTGAATGTGGATTTATTGAGTTCTTACCAGGCTGAACTGGGGATTTTGAACACCAATAAGGATTTAAAAGGCCAAAACACGCTGACGATTGATCAAATCAAAGCAGCCGGAGAATATTACCGCACCCGTACTTTTGAGATCAATAAAACGATTACCAAAATCAAAAAAGAACAAGATATTCTTTCCGCAAAGATCAACGACACCCGTTTCCAGCTGACGGAATTGAATTATACGGAAAATCAACGCAGTAACCAGGTGATTGTATTGATCGATGCAGATAATAACACCGATATTTCAGGCACTTTGAAATACCTTGTTTCTGATTGCGGCTGGGCAGCAACTTATGATCTTTCGGCAACAGACCTAAATCAGCCTATCAACCTGAAATATAAGGCGCAGGTGTATAACAACACCGGAAACGAGTGGAAAAACGTTATTTTGACCTTAAGTACATCCGATCCGCTTTTGAGTGCCGCTTCTCCTGTTTTAAACCCGTTTTACATCCGTTACGGAGAACAGGCGGAATACACCAAAAAATCATACGTTCAGCCAATCCAGCAAAAAGCAGATTACCGCAATGAAGTAATGAACGAGATTAACATGGCTAACCAACGCGCTTATGATAATTACGTGCTTGATCAAAAAGTAACCGAGAATACGGCAGGTTTCCTGGGTTCTGATCGATTCGGCAGTAAAAATGAAGGTAAAAAAGTCAGCACGGTTGCCATGAAGCAAATTGAGATTTCTGATCTGAATGCAGAATTCGTGATCGCTCATCCGTTTTCCTGTCCGACAGATGCAAAACCATATATTGTAGAAATCAAGGAAATCAATATGCCGGCAACATTCACGCATGTTTCTGTTCCGAAATTGGACCAGGGATCTTTCTTGCTGGCAAATATTGTCGGATGGCAGGACCTGGATCTGATTCCCGGACCAACGAACGTATATTTTGCAGGAAACTATGTGGGAGTCAGCGAGATCAATACGAATAACGTAGACGATACGCTCAGTCTTTCTCTCGGGCGTGATTCCAAGATCCAGGTATTGCGCAAGCTAAAATCTGAAATGAGCACCAAGAAAATTTCCGGAAGCACGAAAAAAGACACTTATTACTATGATATCCAGATCCGAAACAACCGAACAGTTCCTGTAAGAATCAATGTGTTTGATCAAATTCCATTATCAAATTCAAGCGAAATCACTGTTACAGTAGAAACTATCGGTACCGGCAAAAAGAATGACCTCACCGGTGAAGTATCCTACATGGTGACCCTCCAGCCGGGAGAAATAGCAAATATGGAGATCGGTTATTCGGTCAGATATCCCAAAAATGCCAAAATTTTGACGAGGACTTTCAAAACGGTTAGCAGCCCAAGTTTTTAAGCGAATTTAGTACCTCTTATTAGATTATTGGCAAGCTCCTCACTCCGGTGGGGAGTTTTTTGTTTATCCTGTTCATAAAGAAAAGCTAAACCTTTAGTAAATTTTTCGTTAAAAAATTAGGAATTAACTACATCGTTTTAGTATGTTTGCTTCAAACTATGATTATGAAGCAAACTATCCTACTACTACTTTTTAGTGGTTTGTTCCTCATTCGTGCATATGCATGCACCGGCGGAACCGCATCCGGAGCAATCACTCCAACAGCAGCCTATCAAACAGTGGCAACTCAAAACGGAAGGTATTACACTGTAAACGTCGTTCAATGCAACCAATATGAATTTACCTTTTGCGCAGGGGGCAGTTCGTCATCCATGGATTCGCAATTAACAATACTGGATGCAGCCGGGGTAACCGAAATCGTTTACGCCGATGATATTTGCGGAACCAATGCCTCTATTAACTGGACTGCGACCTATACAGGAACAATCCGTATCCTGGTTTCGAAATACAACTGCGTACACGATCTGACTTCGAATGTAACCCTGGCTTACAAAATGGTTGCAAACACAGGAAGCTATTGTTTGAACGGAAATGCCAGCTATCAGACAATCGGCGGGCAAAGCTGTATCCAGCTCACTCCTGAAACGTCCAATCAAACAGGATGCGCATGGAACAATACCGTAATTGATTTCAATCAGCCGTTTAATCTCTCTTTGAATTATTATTTCGGGAATAATATCAACGGTGCGGATGGAACCACATTTACATTCCAGCCGAACCCAACAGCATGCGGAACTGCCGGAGGACAGTTAGGAGCAGGAAATATTTCCAATTCCCTGGTGATCGAATTTGATACTTATGACAATGACAATCCTGCTCACGTCTACGATATGCTTGCAGATCACATTGCTGTGGAAATAGATGGTAACCTGCAGGGGCCAGGAGCTCCCTATTGTGGTCCTGTAGCAGCATTTGCTTCGCTTGCGAACTTAGATGACGGGGCTGTTCATACTATTATGATTTCATGGGATCCGGCAACACAGAATCTCAAAATATATGTCGACGGAAGCCTGCGCCTTACCTGCAATGGAAATTTTGTAACTTCCGTATTCGGAGGCGACAATACNNCCCTCAACTGTCGTGCTTCCAGTCGAGTTAAGCACTTTTAAAACCAATTGTGAAGGCGAATTCAACCGCATTTTCTGGAGGTCTGAAACTGAAACTCGTCTGGACCATTATTCCATTGAATACACTTATGACGGACAACTTTTCTACCCGCTTGCAATTATCCAGGCCAATGGTAATTCGGATGAGCCATTGGAATACGCTTATGTTGACCAACGCAAATGGGACAAGCAGATTTATTATCGTTTAATATCTGTGGATCTTAACGGGGAACTGGAATACAGCGATCTCATAGCTGCCTTCAATTGCTCTGTGGATTCGAAAAAACTGATTACAGGGCTTACTTCAGAGGACGGTGTGATATCTATTCATTTCGCAGACAAATCTATTTATTACCAGGTATTCGATCTGAATGGAAAAGCAGTAACAGAAATCTTAAACAATGATGAGAAATCTGAAAACCAATTAATTACATCTGTATCCCAAGGAATTTACATCCTTAAATCGTGGAACAAACAGGAAACAATCTTTGAAAACCACCGCTTTTTCATCAAAAAATAAAATTATTCATGCTGTTAATTGCAGGTATTCAACCCTTTTTTTTTAACACCTGCCGAATAATTTAAATGAACTAGTGTTTTAATTTGGAAGTAGTTACGGCCTTGGATATATTTGTTGGAGAAGAAATTCTAACACATCTATTACCGAAACAAAGCCGCAGAGTTTGTCTGCGGTTTTTTTGTGTCCCTATTGAGAAGTTCAAAAGTTTAAGCATAAAAAAAGGTTCAAATTAAATCTTTGAACCTTTGAATTCTGCGCCTATGCTGAAGCTTCAGCGTAAGCATTTTGAACTTATTAATCTTAATGTGATCCACGCTCAATAAACGAGCATTCCATCATCAGGTGTTTGCGATTTTCAGTAGATTCTTTCAATCGATCCATCAATCTCTCCACCGTTTCTTTACCAATACCATTTACCGGCTGTCTCAAAGCTGTTACCGGAGGTGCGAAATAAGAAAATGCCTCTGAATCATCAAATGAGATAATCCGGATTTTTTTGGGGATTTCTGCTTTCAAAATATTCAATGCATTGATTGCATGAAGTGCAACTTTATTGTTTAATGCCACAAACGAATCCACGCCATTGTCGATTAACTGTTTGATGCTTTCCACACTTTCGTCCTGGTTTTCGCTCAACTGGGCATATTCAAACGGAATTCCCTGTTTTTCACAAGCTGATTTTGTCCCGTCGATACGCAGCTGAATCGTCATTACATCGGATCTTTTAGGATAGAGAATTCCCACTTTATTCGGTTTTACCGAGAATCTCCTCACCAGCATAGAAGCTTCCATATAGTTGTCAACTCCCACAAAGTCAGCAAATTCGTCCCCAATACGATCTACCCAAACAACCGGGATAGGTGTTTCATCCAAAACTGGTTTCAATGCCGGAATCCCATTGCACGGAGCAATAATCAACGCATCTACCGAGCGCAGTATCAGGTCACGAATCAGCTTCAATTCCATTGTACTGTCATCATTGGTAGAAACGATGAACAAGCTGTATCCCTTTTCGTAAAGTGCCTCCTGGATGGCTTTACTTAATTCGGAATAGAACGGGTTCGAAATATCCGCCAGCACCAAACCGATAGTCTGTGTTTTACCTTCTCTCAAACCTTTCGCAAAATAGTTCGGAACATAGTTCAGCTCTTTTGCTTTATCCAAAATTAATTTCTGTGTCGTTTCACTGATATTGAATTGTTTTCCTTTGCCATTCAATACAAACGATACCGTAGATTTTGAAACATTTAAACTTTCGGCAATATCCGCAAGTGATGTCCTTTTTGATTTCATTCCTAAAACGTTAGTTTCTTTGGTCTTTTCCCCACGACATTTTGTTTCGAATCGTATCCAAGAAATTAGTGTCCTCTAATTTAATTACATTAATCATATATTCGGCCTTTCTGATCAAAACTTCTTCGTTCTGTTTGATACTTTTGGCGTTCCCGTCAATGGAGATCAAATAATTCCGTTCTCTACCTTCAATTCTTAATTTGATAGGCATATTGTCGGGAACCACCACCGGACGAACATTCAGGTTATGAGGTGCAATCGGTGTAATAATGTGAACCTGGCAGCCAGGTGTTACAATTGGTCCGCCACAACTTAAGTTATATGCGGTAGAACCTGTCGGTGTAGCAACAATTAAACCGTCGGCCCAGTAAGAATTCAGGTATTTGTCATCCAAAAAAGCATCCACCGTGATCATGGAAGAAGTATCCTTCTTTAAAAGTGTCACCTCATTCATCGCGAAATTATCTGCGCCGTAGATGCTGCGTTCAGTTTCCACGCGAAGCAGGGATCTTTTCTGAAAATCATAGCGCTTTTTATTGACCAGTTCCAGTGCATTATCAAAGGATTCATCACCCAATGTTGCTAAAAAACCTAATCTTCCGGTATTAATCCCCAGGATTGGAACTCCCGAATCCCGGATGTAAGCAACGGTTCTTAAAAATGTTCCGTCGCCTCCAATACTGAAAGCCAGGTCAATTCCGCTGTGAAAATCCGAATGGCTTGTAAACACCTCTGCATCTTTGCAAATACCAACCTTCTTTACTAATTGCTCTTTGAGTTCTTTTTCAAGTACCAGCTTCCAGCCGAAACGTTCGGTCAGGGCTACGAAATGTTTAAATATCGGGATCGTAACTTTATTGACTTTCTTACTATAAACAGCTACAAGCATCTTAAATATTTAGATAATTCATCAGTGCATCGTACCTGAACTGCATATCGTCCTGATCCGTTGAACGCTGGAAACTCGCCTTAACCACCATATCGTGCCGTTCAAAAGAACGGATAATGCGCGACAAGTCTACTTCGGATATTTTAAGAGTAACTTCCAGTTTCGTACTGTCTCCAGAAGACATAATAAATGAAGAAAGTATTTTTGCATTTTCGCTTTCAATGATCTGTGCAATCTGAGCCAGGGAATAATCAACCCGGTTCATTTCCAGGACAACAATCCCCCCCACTTCCTTGATACTTGCTGTATTTGCGATCAGCGTCATCAACTGATGAACACTGGTGCACCCCAAATATTGTTCGGCGCTGTCCAATACCGGCAAAACGGAAATGCGGTGTTCAGCCATTTTTGCCAAAACTTCGTATATATGAGCTGTTTCAGGTACATAAGGTCTTGGAAGATGATCAAATAATGTATCAAGCGGCAATTCAAGGTCTTTTTTATCCAGGATATCGCTTTCGGAAATCACCCCTACAAAGTTGCCGTTTTTTAATACCGGGAGATGAGAAACTTTGAACTCTTCCATCCAAATCAATGCCTTCTCCCCTGAATCTGTATGAATTAACGGGGGAATCTCGTCTGTTATTACTTCTTTTGCTGTCATGTTGTGTGCCAAAGTACTAAAAAGGTCGCTATGAGCGAAAACTTTGTATAAATTTAATCTATCGCAACCAGCAATTTTCGGGCCTTTATTCGCTGTCTCTAAGGTTCAATGCGATCCCCGTATTTTTTGCGCAGGTGTTTTGTTTTCAGATCCTCTTCTTTCCAGCATATGTATTGTCCGAAAGTTCCTCTCAGTCGCTGCCATTTGGACTGCCTGTTTACAATTGAAATGAAATCAGGTCGCTTTGCGGCACTGGCATCAATAGTTGGTTCACGGAGATCCTGCTTCAACAAAGTATCTTTTATGATCGGAAGCAGGTCAACCGGAAGCTCAAACTTCTTAATGAACTGGCGCATACCGTTCAACTGAAACGGATCTGTGGCCAATGCGATTTTTTGAAAACCCTGCTTCTTTGCCAAACGATAAGAATAGTAAACATTTTCAGTACTGTGTTCCGACCTGGGGTCCCGGAAAATATGTTCTTTCGGAATTCCCAGCGCTTCTCCATACAGCGCCATAACATGTGCTTCCTCATACTCGGTATAAACAGCAGATCCGGAATAAATGATATTTTTCGCAATTCCTTTTTTGTAAAGATAGTTTGACCACTGAACACGGTTCCTCATAGCTTCGCTCCAATGTTTTCCATCGTAAGGAACTCCGGGAACAATAATGACATCGTAAGGTGCTTTAGGTAAGTACTTTCGATTCGTTTTTTCTGCTGACGGAGCAAACAAAAAACACCCGCCAAGCAGCATGGTCAGGGATAAATAAGTGATTACAGAAACAATTTTCATAAGTCAATGATACGGTTTTGAAGATAGATATATTCTTAGAAAACGTTAAAATCAGAGATAGAACTTTAATAACTTTAACATCTTTAAAAGTTAAATCCTCGTTATCTTTGGCCCGTCGCTGAAGCTTTCATCTTTGTGGTGAAGCAGGACAAGCCTAAGCGTTCGCAACTCAAAGAAAAGAAAGTTATGACAAAACTAAGCGTAAACATCAACAAAATTGCTACTATTCGAAATGCACGCGGGGGAAACACCCCTAATGTCGTACAGGTAGCCATTGACTGTGAGCGCTTTGGTGCTGCGGGAATCACGGTTCATCCAAGACCGGATGAAAGACACATTACCGGAAAGGATGTGGTAGATTTATCGAAAATTGTCACCACCGAATTCAATATCGAAGGATACCCGGATGAACGTTTCATGCAGATGATCGAAGCTATTCGCCCGGCACAGGCAACCCTGGTACCTGATCCACCTCATGTTCTCACAAGCAATGCCGGCTGGAATACCAAAGAGCACCTGGAAGTGCTTCAGGATATCATCCGGAGGATCAAATCCTGGGGAGTACGCACCTCCATTTTTGTCGATACCGACCTGCAAAACATAGAATACGCTGTCAAGACAGGAACTGACCGTATAGAATTGTATACCGGACCTTATGCTGAAAATTATGCTGAAAACCGGGAAGAGGCTATCAAACCTTTTGTGATAGCTGCGAACCGCGCTTTGGAATTGGGATTGGAATTAAATGCGGGACATGATCTGAACCAGGAAAACCTGCGTTATTTCAAAGAAAACATACCACAACTGGCGGAAGTTTCAATAGGGCACGCTTTGATCTCGGATTCGATCTATTTGGGATTGGAAAACACGATACAGCGGTATAATTACTTGCTGAGAGACTAATTCAAAAACCGCATAGGAACATAGGTCACATAGTTCTATAAATACAGCACAATATTCTATGTGTGCTATGTATCTCCTATGGTTAAAACCGGTCTTCCAGGATTTTCTGAATGTACGAATTGATCTGTTTTTTCTGCTTTCGCGATCCCTCATCGTTCATCTCATTGTGCGTAATCTTTTTCAATTGAACAATTTGAATTCCATATTTCTGACAGTCGTCTTTGGAAGGAATCACCAACGAATCGGCCGTCTTATCTGTAGAACGTAAACTCGAAAACCGAGGATTCGAAACATGCGGAACAGGCATTCTCAAATGGTCCAGCGTAATGACTTTCCGGATCAGCTCCGGATGATCTTTCGCTGTCAAAATGCTCATATCTCCCCCATTCGAATGCCCTATTAGGTCGATTGATCTAATTTCTAATTCCGGAAATTTCTGCTTAAAATCGTTCAGTACAAACAAAATATTCTCTTCACCACGAATCCAAAAGGGCATCCGGACAACCTGCATAATTCCTTCTTTCGGAATCAACGGATCACCCAATAATTCGTGCTGGATGCTCACAGTCCAGAACCCCGACCTGGCCAATCTTTTCGTGAGGTAAGAATAATTCAGGTAATTCCGTGAATAATTGGAACCATATCCATGACTGAAAACCACCAACCGAATAGAATCTTTGACCTTTTCCTTTGGCACGGGTGAATATACGGCATATGGAATGAGACGGTTCCGCACACTATCAAGCACCTCAAATGTTTCAATTCGGATATCCGTAGAAACTGCCTCGTATTCGGATGACATAGAAGCAAAAGGAGTAATTGTCAGGACAAAAATCCCCGACAACACTACGTAAAACCGCTTTGTCCTTCGTTTCATGAATTTACTTAGAGGTCAGGGTAAAGTTTATGCCGTCTATGACAACTGTGCGCTCTTTATCGTCGGAGTACATGACTTTGTAAGTAAGTTTCTTCCCGCCTGTATTCGGAGTTTCGGCTACTTCGGACCAAATATTCCCCAGGCAGCTTTCTACTTGTTCGTCGCGGTAATCCAGTAAATTACCTTTGGCGTCAAAAGTTAACAGCAAAAATCCTATTTCCTGTCCGGCGCCGCACATTCCGTTGGGATTCAATCGGGAGCTCAGTTCGTATTTCAACATAACCTTACAGCCTGCTGCATCCATCTTGCTGGCAAAAACAGAATAACCATAATAGTAGGGTCCAAACTGTTTCATGTCAAAATGTTTTTTGTTCTGAGCACCAAACTGAAGCACCAAAAACTCATTCCTGGCGGTCAAATTAATGTCACTGGTATTGAAATTGACTTTCAGTTCCTTTTTGTCGTTTTTCCAGGTTCCGTTGTAAGCATAGTCCGAATACCCAAATTCAAACTTTTCGATGTATCCCGAGCGATTGCTCAGATCATCCATAACTTCCCACATGCTGGAAACCGGTGAATTGAATTCACGGATACTGTCCGCCCGTTTCTGATCCGTGAATTGGTAAAGGGAAAACCGGTCCGCACAAACTCCTATCAAGGGAATTTTCTTTTTGACATTGTCGTAATAGTACCATCCTGAAACCGTGTGACTGGTCCCATCATCAAAGAAATTTTCCAGTTTCAGGTACATCGTGATCGCATATTTATCATCAATTGTTCCGTGAATAACCTGGTCTGTTATTCGAAACTCATCAATATATACTTTTTTCTCCTGTGCCTGCACCAATGAGATTCCAGTAAAAATTAGCAAGCTTGTAATTAGTGTTTTCATTTAACGGGTGTGTTTTGAGTTTCGATGATCTGTTTTCGAACCGTTCCTGTTTCATTCTTATAAGTAACAGAAACAAGCGGTTTTTCGACTTTCAGTCCTTTTTCCGGCTTTGTTACATGCTGGACAGCTTCAAATTCGAAACGCGGCGGTAATTGGTCAAAATCCTCCTTACTGATGAATTGAAGCATCCCGGGTCTGTACCAATCAAACTCCTTTACTAACAATCCTTTTGTTTCAAGGATAAATTGAACTCCCTCCGAAGTTCCTTTTATTTTTTTCACTGCAGTTATCCAGTTACTGCCAACAGCTTCCCCATTTTCTGAACAGCTGGCTGCCTGCTGGTGAAAAATTTCTTTCAGAGATTCCCCGTCCAGGATGTACAATCCCTGGTATAACGGCCAGTATTCTTCTGCAGAAACGCCATTTGCCTCTCCACCATGAATCAGGAAGTAAATCTTGCCATTTTCTCCGATTATGACCTCATCAACCGGGGAAGCCTGCGTAAACGATCCCTGGAAATTGACAAACGGCTCGAAATTCATTAATTTCCATGTTCCGTGCTGCTTTTCAAAATTCGCCAGACTCAATAAACCGCGTGTAAATCTCCCGGTACCGTCATTCATTTGAGAAGTAGAAAAACTCACAATTGCACGCAAACTCCCTTTTTCCGATTGGTAATACAAAATATTTGTACACCAGGTATAATTCGCAGCATAAGGAAGTGTTTCCTTCTCGGTAATTTCATCGTCTTCATAGGAAACGAAATCATACCTCGAACAAGAAGAACAGCTCCAGAAAGCGGATGTTTTCCAATCAGATAATTCCGGATCTTCTTCCTGCATCGGAGCCGGAAATAATTGGAAAAGGACTTTATCCCCATCCAAAGAATCCGTACCAAAATCCAAGGTTTTCATTCGATTCAGATCAAATGAAATATCGGTTGGATGAAAAGTCACTTCTTCCTGGGAAAAGTTCCAAAAAGCGATGAAAAGACATAAAAAAGCTGATAAGTTCCTCATTTAAAACAAACTTCAATCGAAATTACAATAAATACTCAGTTGACACCGAAATTGAGCACAAAAAATCCGGCAGTGATAGTCTGCCGGATTCCCCATTCTTTTGTGCTAGTTAAATATTAGATCACTCCGTGAACGGTAGCATCGTCTTCCCCCTCAAGGTTTATCTTCTTTCTAGTCAATTTTACCTGTAATCTGTCTACGACATAATACATAATTGGTACTACAATAATAGTCAAGAACATTGAACTTGTCAAGCCGCCGATCAAAATCCATGCTAATCCATTCTTCCATTCAGCTCCTGAACCTGTTGCAGTTGCAATAGGAATCATACCTATTACCATCGCAATCGTTGTCATAAGGATCGGACGCATACGTTCACGAACTGCTTCCAGAAGTGCACTGTATGTTGATCTTCCCTCGGTCTTCAGGTGATTGGTAAAGTCAACGATCAGGATGGCATTCTTGGCCACAAGCCCCAGGAGCATCAACATCCCGAGCATGGTAAAGATTCCCATGTTCGACTGCGTTAAGTTCAATGCCAGGATCGCACCGATCAAGGAAACAAAGATTGAGAACAATACAACGAATGGATATACAAAGTTGTCGTAAAGTGCCACCATGATCAGGTAAACCAGGATCAAACCGATTCCCATAGCCATACCCAATGCTCCCATCGATTCTTTCTGACGTTTCACTTCACCACCCCAAAGCATGCGGACATTTTTATCCAGCGGCTCTTTTTTCAGGTAGGCTGTAATGGAATCCGCCACCGTACCGGATGCTGTACCCAACACGTAAGATCTCAAAGTAGTGTTCGAAATACGGTTCTTTCTTTCCAACTGACCGTAACCATTCTCAATAGAAACATCTGCAAATTCACTCAGGCGCACCTGTTTTCCGTCGTTTGTAACGAAAGTCATGTCCTTAATGTTATCCACATTACTTCTGTCGTATTTATCCAACATGATGCGGATATCGTATTCTTCCCCTTTCACATCGAAGCGGGCATCATCATTCCCGGTCAATCCGTTTTGAAGCTGCATTCCGACACTTGCAATCGGCAATCCCAATTGTCCCATTTTCTCGCGGTCCAAATCGATACGTACTTCCGGAGAGAACTCATCTGTGGAAATACTCGGATCTTTGGCACCCGGAATGGTCAAAATGTGCTTTTTCAGCCTTTTTGCTTCTTTCATCAATAAGTCAGAATCATCCGAAGAAAGGAAAATCTCAATAGGTGCTTCTTCCGAATCAACCATTCCCATGTTCAAAGCTTTCACTTCAACTCCCGGGTATTTGTCCTGGATTTTCTTACGGATCTCACTCATGTAATTCAAAGTCGGATACTTTTTCTGCATATCCTTCTTCATTTTCACAGTAATCTCTGATCTGTTTTCCTGTCCGAAGGAAGCCGCTCCCATTCCGGAAGAAGGTCCGCCGACATTGGCAAAAACGATATCAATCACATCTTTCTGGGCAAGGATCATCTGTTCGATCTCCAGAGTCGTTGCATTATTTTCTTCAAACGTGGTACTCTTATCGTATTTCAGTTTGATCATGAATTTCCCCTGGTCTCCCTGGGCAACGAATTCCTGTCCGACGATTCCAAGCCCCATCGTAGCCATACTTGCAAAGAAGATTACAACGATTCCAAGTCCCATAATGATCTTATGTCTCAAAGACCA
>DJFP01000138.1:0-8751 GCA_002432565.1 Flavobacteriales bacterium UBA5869 | reverse complement strand
AAACAAACCAATAGCGACATCAATGTAGAAACCACAACAACCACTGAGAACTGGCGCAAAATATCCGAAATAGTTCCTTCGATGAAAACAACCGGCGAGAATACCACGACATCTACAAGGGTAATTGCCAATGCCGTGAATCCAATCTCGTTACGTCCGTCCAATGCCGCTTTTCTGCGCCCTTTACCCATTTGTAAGTGGCGGTAAATATTTTCAAGTACCACAATGGAGTCATCCACGAGAATACCGATAACCAATGACATGGCAAGAAGTGTCATCAGGTTAAGTGTGTACCCCAGCAGATACATCGCGATGAATGTAGAGATCAATGATGCCGGAATAGCGATCAATACGATCAATGCATTTCTAAAACTATGCAGGAACAGCATCATTACCGCCGCTACCAATAAGACAGCCAATTCCAAATCGTGCAATACTGCATCTACGGATTCGATTGTTGGAAGTGAAGTGTCCGTTGCAACCGTAAACTTGATTCCTTCTTCCTTGTATTTTTCTTCGATCTCTTTGAACTTCTGTTTCGTCAGGTTTGCCATATCCACGGCATTCGCATCACTTTGTTTCTTAATTCGAAGACCGATACCATTCAATCCGTTGAAACGGCTCACAGTTACCACATCTTCCGATCCGTCCGTTACGTCAGCTACATCGCCCAAACGCACAGATGAAGTTCCGTCCGTATAAATGATCAGGTTTTTCAAATCATCAACCGTTTGGAATTTTCCAGCCAAACGAACCGTCATCTGTTCGGTCTCATTCTTCAGTTTACCTGTCGGAAATTCAACGTTTGCAGCAGCAACAATCTGGTTTACCTGCCCTAAAGTCAATCCGTACATTTTAAGGCGGTCTTTGTCTACATCTACGCGGAATGCTCGTTTTTCACCTCCGATCACCTGTACTTCGGCAACCCCTTTTGTTTGTTTGATCTGCGGAAGAAGCTGCTTGTCCATCAACTCCATGAATTCCCGGTCATCCATATTCTTAGCAATCGCACTTACCTGCAATACCGGCGCCGCATTCGGCTCGATTTTGGCAATGGTGGGCGATTTTGCTCCTTCCGGAAGATCGTTCAGGATCGTATTCACCTTTCGCTGCGCATCTTCCAAGGCAACATCAATATCTGCCGCAGCCTTGAATTCAAGCATTACAATGGATGCATTGTCCATCGAGAAAGTCGTTACCTCGGAAATATTTTCCAAACCGCTCAAGGCATCCTCTAAAGGTTTGGCAACCTGCGTTTCGACAGTTGCTGGAGAAGCTCCCGGGTATAAAGTAGTCACTGTAAGAATTGGCGGAGAGAAATCCGGCAATAATTCATAGCTTAATTGATTATAACTTATCAGACCACCACCAATCAGAATTGTAAAGATTACAATAATGAAGGACGGTCTCTTAATGGATAGTTCCGTTAATGTCATGACCTTAGTTTATTAATTGGTTTTGATCTTTGCTTTGTCCTGAAGGTTCACCTGTCCTTTTACAACGATGACATCTCCTTTATTAATTCCGCTCACTACTTCGATGTAATCTCCGTCTGAAGTTCCGGCATTGAATGTGGTCAAATGAGCTACCTTATTACGCACTACATATACCTGCGGGTTTTTAGACGATCCCACCAAAGCAACACGCGGAACTGCAAGTCTTGTAACACTTGCATTGTTTTTCAAACGCACAGAACCATACATTCCTGCCATCAATTCTCTTTTAGGGTTCGGAACCGTGATCTGAACTTTGAAATTGTGTGCTCTGTCCGCTACTACGGAAATATTAGTGATTTTCCCGGAGAATTCTCTGTCTCCGTAAATATCAGCACGAACAGCAACCGCCTGTCCCAAACGGAATTTCAACACATCTCTTTCCGGAACATTTACCGTTAATTTCAAACTTGAAATATCTGTTAGTTCAAACAATGGAGTTCCCTGTCCTACAAACGATCCCAAATCGATCATTTTCTTAGTCACAACTCCGGAATAAGGCGCAACAATTGAAGTGCTTTTAATCTGTTTCTGGATTTGCTTTTTCTGCAATTCACCCGAGCGGACTCCCAAACGTGTTTTCTCTACCTGAACTCCTGAAACTGCGTTTTCTTTCTCCAGGTTTGAATAGCGTCTGTCATCATTCTTTTGTCCTTCCAAACCAACTTCAGCATTTTCAAGCTGCAGCTGCAGCATTTCATCATCTACTTTTGCAAGCAGCTGACCTTGTCGTACCTGGTCTCCTTCTTCGAAACGAATGCTTACTAATTTACCGTTCGCATCCGATCCAATCGTGTTTTGGCGGGAAGGCTCAAAAGTTCCAAGGAAAGCCAATGAACTTTCAAATGAATGAATAGTCGGAGAGCCGGTCTTTACCAAAACCGCCGCGTTTACGTCGTTGATGAAAATTTTCGCTTTAACCTCTTTCTGATTCGTCTTTAATTTGAATACAATTAGTCCTACCAAGACTACTGCTACGATGACTATAGTGATAACTCTTTTCATTTTACTTTTTTTATGTTTTTAGAAAAGCAATGCTTTCTCTTATTTAACGTTTCCGATATTCTTTAAATACTCTAATTCTGCCTGGCGCAACTGGACGTATGCCAAAACAACATTTGTCTGGGCCTGCTGCAAATCCGTACTTGCCCTTACAAGATCGTTGGAATCAACCGTTCCTTCGTTATATTGCAGTTCTGTTTGTTTGTAAACACTTTGAGAAAGTTTCAGTTGTTCCTGTGCAATTGCCAATGAATTTACCTGGATCTCGATCTGGCGTTTTGAATTCTCGGTCTGCATATGCAGCTGCTGGCTCAATAATTCTTCCTGGTTTTGAAGTTTCATGTGAGCCACCTTCGTAACCTTTTGCTTGTAGTACTTTTCCATTCCGTCAAACAAAGTCCAATCCAGGCGGATACCTAAAAATGCAGATGGAATTCCCTGGCGCACATTATCCTCCGGCTTCATATTATAAGTGTAATTGTATCCGGCAATGAAAGAAAGTGACGGCAGGTAATTCATGTTCGTTCCTTTTTTTTCCTCTTCATTCATACGGACCTGCGCGGCAATTAATTCCAATTCCGGGTAATTGATCGTAGATGCATCCACCAAAATGGACTTCTCCACCAAATCATCGGAAGCAAGTGTAATCTTTTGATCTTCCGGCAAACCTATCAGGATCTTCAGCAGCATTTCCAATTGATCTTTATTAGCCAGGAGCGTCTGCTTCCCATTTACCGAATTCAAACGGTTAATACGCAGTTTATCCACTTCCGTCTTAACAATCATTTTCTGCTTCTCCATCGCCTCCATATTCGCAATCAGCCGATCAATATTTACGAGGTTTGAGTCCACGAAATCAATTTGTTTATTCACTGCCTGTAGATTGAAAAACGTGTTGGCAACCTGCGTTTTACTGTCGCGCTCGGTAATTTTCTGCTGGATCTCCACAACCTGCTGTTGAATTTTCAGGGTACTGATCCCGTAATTAATCTGTGGATTGAACAAAATCTGCTGTAACTGAACAGAATTACTGAAAACGTATGGAACCCCAAATTTTACAGTTGCATACTGTCCAGGAGCGCCTCCGAAAATCTCTGCCGGCAAGAGTTGTCCGGGAATAATCGCGTTGTAACGATAATCGGCATTCGCGACAATCTTCGGGTAACGCGCAGTTAAGTAGGAAGAAACCTGACTTTTATTCATTGCTACGTCCAAACGGGAATTAACAATGGATAAATTGGCCGTATCCGCCATCTTCAAACATGTTTCAAGGTCCAGAACCTGAGCCGAAGCACTGCTTCCGACTCCTAAAACCATGAGTACACCTAAAAAACCATTTCTCATATTAAATCTTTGTTTAAATGAAGTGTTTAACTATTTGTTTTCGGGTTAAACAGATACCCGATAAGCATTTCCGTAACATATTGTTTCTGGAGCATCAGGCGCTCCTGGTATTGTTCCTCCGACAAATTGTTCAGGTATTTCATCAGGGGTTTTGCCATAAATGGATAATGACAGTTTGACATGATCAGCAACATGATATTTGTGAGGTCTATTTTGCGTATCACTCCTTTTTCCTGCGCTTCCAACAATTCTTCAAAAACACCTGTACTGGCAATCTTATCAAGGATTCCGGCATGATCGAATTCACACTTATCCCCTCTTGAAAGTTCAGATAGAATAAAGCGCGGAATATCCGGATGAGAAGTCAGGAATTCAAATTCCCGTTCAATGAAAATCCGCATTTTTGATTCCAGGCTCAGGTTTTTGCGAAAAACCTCCACCGTTGAAAGCATAAAGTCTTCCAATACCGCTTCGAAGACAAGCTTAAAGAGTTGTTTTTTGGAGCAGAAATAGTAGTTTACAAGCGCCACATTCATTCCCGCAGCTTTCGCTATTTCGCGGGAGGTACAGCCGTCAAATCCCTTAGCGATAAAGACATTCTTTGCAGCTTCCCGGATCTTTTCTTCTGTAGATAGTTCTTTGCTCATATTTTTAAAATCGCGACAAATTTAAACAACAATTTTAAACAAGCGTTTAAATTAATTCGATTTAATTAGATGAATTAGCAAAAACACCAGTAAAATCAAGTGCTTTGAATTAAATCAGCTATTAAACAGGGCAAATTTCGGTACGGAACGATTAGCATACCACCAAAAATCGGCGAATGGTAACCACAACACCGTGAATGGTGGAAACTGCTAAATAAGATGAAAAGAAAAGGCACTTCGACTCCGCTCAGTGACCTTTTCCATGTTCAAAAAACAAAAGAAAAGAAGAGAGTTTTGGCAGTCCTCATTCAACTCCAAAACAAGCTACAAGGTGGCTGAGTCCCGAATTTTCGGGAAAGTCACCTCACTCCCCGGACGGCTCATCCAGGAATACGTCGGAGCGTTGATTATTGAAGTAAAGGGAGATTGCAAAACCAACAAATATAGACTGCGTTGGCGCTCTCAGGTCTTTTTCGGTATACCCGCCGGAGGAGGTTGAACCAACTCTCGTTCCGGTGAATTGATATCCCGTGAAGTTATATCCTACGATCCAGCGGTAAGCAACAGCTTCATCGGAAGCCAGTATAATAGAAACCAAAGGCTCCACATATGCGGCAACTACTTCCTGTTTCCCATATTTTCTTGTTCCGGATGTCATAAACCAATGCTGGGCAATTCCTCCCCGTACGCCGAATTCCAATCCCAGGCGCGGACCAACCCAACTGGTCCAGCCCAACTCAACATCTCCTCCGAGAACATGCATTCCTCCGGTCATGGAATATACCTTCTGATGATTCGAAACAGAATCGTCACTTACTCCGGGCTCAAACGGAATACGGAATTGGTTCACTTTGTAATACATGTATTTAGGCCCGAAAGCCACATACCAATGCTTGAAAGGCTTATACTGGATTTTCGGGTGTGCATATACCAATCCGTTCAGATAATTCTTGAACATCTTAT
Source organism: Flavobacteriales bacterium UBA5869 (assembly GCA_002432565.1). Classification (GTDB taxonomy): domain Bacteria; phylum Bacteroidota; class Bacteroidia; order Flavobacteriales_D; family Crocinitomicaceae; genus Fluviicola. The sequence goes on along the minus strand of DJFP01000138.1, from coordinate 3,302 downwards.
TACCCATTCCGGCCGGAAGCATTAACTCACCCGTTATGCTCCATTTATCATTTTCAATTTGTGCATTGGAATATGAAACTGAACTAAGAATAAACAATATTACCAGGAACTTTTTCATGTTGGGTCTTATTTTACCTTAAAGCTACAAAAGTATTTTCAGACGGTAAATAGAAATTGAACAAACATCGCCGGAAATTGAACATACGGTGTACTTTTGCAGTATGATCAGAGGAATTATATACATCGTTCTTTCGGGAATAGCATTTTTCATCGTTAACTTTTTTGTAAAACTGCTCGGAAACCCGGAAAACGATATTATTCCTCATCTTCAAAAATATCCTGCCCATGAACTGGTTTTTTTCAGAAGTCTTGTTTCCTTTCTGATTCAGTGCAGCAATTATCAAATACCGCGGACTCCCATTGCTGGGGAATAACCGGAAATGGCTGCTTTTAAGAGGAACAGCAGGAATGCTTGCGCTCACAATCTTCTTCTTTACGCTGCACAAATTACCACTGGCAATTGCATCTACACTACAATACCTTTCTCCTATCTTCACCGTATTGATCGCTTCACAGCTGTTTCGGGAAAAAGTGAGCAAAATGCAATATTTCAGCAGCCTTATTGCATTTTTCGGTGTTATTTTTATTGGTTTCAACGGATTAACAGGCGGATTCAGCGGTCAAAAACCGGATCTTTTTTGGATGGGAATGGGAATTCTTTCCGCAGTCCTTTCCGGGGTAGCTTACAATGCCATATCGAAGCTAAAAGAAACCGAAGAAACGATCAACATCGTGATTTACTTCCCCATGCTTGCTCTTCCCCTGACCGGAATCTGGTGCTTGTTTGATTTCACCGTACCGATGGGAATTGAATGGCTGATACTGCTGACAATCGGTGTTTTTACTCAAATAGCACAGGTCTGTATGACACGCGCTTTCCTGTCTGCGGATACAGCCATTGTTGCTCCTTTCCAATACATCGGAGCGATCTATGCATTATTTTCCGGGTGGTTTATCTTCAATGAGAAATTAGAACTGGCTTCCATTATAGGTGTCTGCCTGGTGATTTTCGGAGTAATTGTCGGGACGATTTTCCGGGCAGGAAAAAAACGCAGAAAAGAAGTCGAACTCATCATGGAACCCGAAGCAGAAGTTCTTTCTTAAAATTCTTAAAACTTCCGTAAAACAATCACTTTTATCCGTATTTTCGAAGCATGTTGTCTACCATACAAAAAGACCAGCTAGCTCAGTTCGGCAATCTTGAATTACTTGCAAAACAGGTCGTAGAAGGTTTCATTACCGGAATGCACAAAAGTCCGTTTCATGGTTTTTCCGTGGAATTTGCAGAACACCGTTTATACAATCCGGGTGAATCAACACGGCATATTGACTGGAAATTGTATGGCCGGTCAGAGAAAATGTTCACTAAAAAATACGAAGAAGAAACCAATCTTCGCTGCCAAATGGTGGTCGACGTGTCTTCGTCCATGTATTACAGCGGAAAGAATACGCTTTCCAAACTGGAATTCTCAGTCCTTGCGGCAGCATCTTTATCCGAATTATTAAAAAGACAGCGTGATGCGGTAGGACTTTCGCTATTCCACAACCGCTTGTTTTTACATACACCTGCAAAATCATCCGGGGCACATCACCGGTTTTTATTACATGAAATGGAAAAGCAGCTGCACGAATACCAGGCAGTTGATGCCAAACTGACTGAGACCATTTCCTGCCTGCATGATGTTGCGGAATTATGCCATAAGAGAAGCCTGATCGTCATTTTCACAGATTTATTGGACGATCCTTCCCGACTGGATGAATTTATGCAGAGCATTCAGCATATGAAACACAACAAACACGAAATAGTGCTGTTTCATGTGATGGATAAGGCAACTGAGATTGATTTTGAGCTTGGACATAACCCGATCAACCTGATCGATATGGAAACGGGAGAAAAAATGAAGTTGCAGCCGGCTGAGATCAAAGAAAAGTACACCACGGAAATTAACCGTTATTTCAACGAAGTAAGCCTGAAATGCACCCAGTACAATGTCGATTTTTATGCAATTGACATCAAAGACTCCATACAGGATGTATTGGTGAAGTATTTATTGAAACGACAAAAACTGTATTAATTACCAATTACTAGTTACCATTTACAAATGGAATAATTGGTAATTCGTCATTTGCAATTAGTAATTATTTAAGGTTGATGCGCCTTATCCAGCAAATCCAAAATAGATTTCACAGGGCTGAATGTTTTACTCGGGATCTCAACAAAGACCGTATTCCATTTAGCCATAGAACCATTCCAAAGCCCAGGCAATTCAACAAAATGTATGGATTGTCCATTGTGTGATTTACTTACTTTGAAATATGCATTTTCATCCTTGAATGCATCCACATCTATTTTGGAACCGTCACTGTTTTTACCCTGGCAAACCATGATTACCGGGTTAAAGTGCGAAGATTGGATCATCACACGAACCTGATCACTTTTTGGATTGATCTGAGCTTTTTCAACGATCTGTTTCGTAATCTCACCATTATTTTCCACCCAAAACGGACCTCCTCCCGGCTGACCTTCGTTTTGGACCATTCCACAAATACGAAGCGGTCTTTTCAACAGATCCAGCTTCTCGTTTTGCGGCAAACTATTGAGCGACTCGTGAAATAACTGGTATTCGGCATTGAAATCATTCCAGGCCTCTTCCGAAAAATCGAGGGTCAATTTTTCTATTTTGTTTTGGACCTCCAGGAATAAGCCTCCCAGCATACGCTGTGTTTCAACAGCGATTTGCGAATGATTATAGTGTTGAATATTGTCGATATTCTTAATAAAAATCAAATCGGCATCTACTTCTGCAAAGTTTTCCAGTAAAGCTCCGTGACCTGCAGGCCTTGTTAGTAAATCACCTTCAGGATTCAGAATTGGCTGGTAATTATCATCGAAAGCAACAGCATTTGTTTCCGCATTCTGCACTGAAAAATCAACATCAAATTTCTTCGAAGTCATTCCTTCCAAAAATTCCAATTGACGCTGGATGTATTCCTGGAATTTCGGCTGGATCGTAAAATGGAACGAACAGTTATTTTGGTTCAATAACTGCCCCTGCACCACATGTTCCTGGATCGGGCAAAGTAGAAAAGGACCATTTTTATGAAAAGGAATCAATCCTTTCGGCAAATGCGCCAAACCATACCCTTTATTATTCAAAATGAACGATACAAATGCGTCCAGGTCCATGCTTCTATTCCGCAAAGCTTTTTGGATAGATCCCGGAAACTGGTAAAAGAATGCA
>DJFP01000289.1:370-13468 GCA_002432565.1 Flavobacteriales bacterium UBA5869 | reverse complement strand
GCCGCTTATCCCGGAAACATTGATAACGACAGCTTTAAAATACGTACACGCTATTTAAGTGATAACAGCTGGTTCCCAACGACCTGGAAAAGTAAGTTCAACTTATTCCGTGATGCTGAAATTGACGACCCGACAACAGCCAAAATGGACAAACCGGTTTCGGATGAAAGCGAATTCAAAAAAATATCCATCAAAAAAATGGTTCCTTTCGAACTTTCGGAAGAAGCGTATAAATACACCATTAAAACGCGAACAGGTTTCATTAAGTTAACCCTGGAAGAACCGGATATGGGATTTGGGAACCAGGAATACCGCGATTTGTTCACCGAACGCATGATGATGAAGAAATGGAGAAAAAGAAGGTTGCCGGTCTTACTTCCACCTATTTTTCCGCATGTTGAGAACATGACTTTGGATTACAAGTCTGAAGACATCATAGATCTGCGGAAAAATACGCGAAACAGCAATGTCATTGTAGACCAGCTTCACCCATTCGGGGTGGTTTCNNGGTGAAGTGTATTCAATCTTCCTGGTGTTTGAGGCCATCAGTAATGAAATGACAGTGGATGATATACCCAAAATAGTGATGTATTGGGGTGACGGATACTACTGGGAAGAAATTCCACGCGGCTTCATTTTGAAAGACGACACCAAACAAATGACTGTCAGCGGAAACATGGTTTACAACTTTCCATTGCATATTCCACCGAACTTATACGATAAAGAAGGAATCTTATGGATCCGCACCGGATTTGCTAAGAACCATGAATTTGTACCGGAAATTCGCGCTGTTTACAACAATGCAGGTTTGGTAGTGCTGGAAACAGACGATGCCTCGGTGGAAAAAATGCAGTCGTTCAAAAATTCGAATGGTCCGCTTGAACCGGAGAAAAAACTCCCGGGAATCACGAGTATTGAGCAAATAACTTCTTTTTACGCCGGACAGGAACTGGAAGATCTGAAAAGCATGCAGGCACGGGTTTCCGAATACGTAACCCACCGCGGGAGAGCTGTTACTGCGCGTGATTTCGAATTACTGACCCTGCAGGAGTTTTCTGACATTGGCAAGGTACTCTGCCTTCCGAATACGAATATCAAGAACAGCAAACAGGGGGTTGTAACGGTTGTTGTCATTCCGCAAAATAAGCTCAAGACCATTGACAATTCCAAACCAATGGTTCCATCCGGACTGCTTTCCAGGATTGAAGATTATTTGAGTGCGCGTGCATCGAAAAACGTCATTGTAGACGTCATCAATCCGGTTTACGAAGAAATCCAGGTCAAGTGCGTCATCCGACTGGTAGACAGGAACCAGGTGGTTTCTTTGGAAGCCATCCAGGAAATCTGCGATAACTTCATTGCTCCCTGGCAGGCAAAAGATGTGCTTCCGAAATTCGGTGAACCTATTCATGTGTCGCGCATTTACAATGCAATCAAAGAGATTGATTTCGTGGCTGAAATCGACTATTTTGCCGTGATCCGTGTATCACAGGATAATACGGAGGCCGGTAAACGGAATTATTATCACTTATACAAACTGGAGGATGAAGAACAGGTCTTAATCCCCAATAAGCCTTACAAACTATTCGTTCCGTCAGAAACGCACATTATACAAGTAGAGGAAAAAGGAAACACTGCCGATCCATACGGCTTAGGCGACATGGAGATCGGGAAGACATTTATCCTTTAAAAAAACAGCATCATGGCAATCAGAAACAGAAATACATTAATTGAAGGTTTTAGTAAAGGACAGCGTCCTACTGCTGATGATTTTAAGAATCTGATCGATTCAACCGTGAATATCCTGGATGATGGTTTTTCAAAAGATGCTCAATCCGGAATAAAGCTTGCCCCGATTTCCGAGCAGGAAGGTACTGTGATGACCTTTCTTCAGAACATGACCGATGACATGGGCGGAAAATGGGAATTCGCCATATTGAATAACGACATGAAGATCAGTCATGTCAATGATACCGGCAAAGGGCAATCGATCCTCTTGAAACAAAACGGAGAAATTGAGATCGGGAAAGAAGGCAGTGACGTAACCATTAAAGGAACCTTACATGCCGAGCAGCGCTCAGGCAGAACGGTTACAAAAAAAATGATTGCCAATGGAAAATGGCAGGATCTGACCGATTACCTGGAAGGAATCCACGCTCTGGAAGTAATTTGTGTCATGGGAAAACGCCACACCGGGAAACATGCCGTTTTAATAGCTCATGCCACCCACTGTTTCGGGGCCAAACCACGCATTCGAAAAGTCAGGTCGCACTTTGGCATTTTTGGAAACAAACTACTGATCCGCTGGGTAAAATCGAAGAATGACCGCGCCTGCAAACTACAGGTTAGAACGCGCTTCATGCTTGGAAATGAAATTATTATCAGGGGATCTGTTACTTCACTTTGGGACAACCCGTTACTGGAAAATTTATAAGCTATGTTTATCCGAAAACGCGAACGTAAGGACAATTTTTACCAGGAGCTCCAGGAAAAAACACTGGAACGTCTGCAGGAATTAAGTGGTGATGTCTGGACAGATTTCAACATCCATGATCCCGGTGTGACCATTTCGGACAACATGAATTATGCGTTGTTTGAGCTTCAGTATAAACTGGAGCTTCCTTTCCGTTCATTCCTTGGCCCCGATAGCGATCACTATGTAGACAAAGGAATTTTACCGGCTGATCTGATTTTTTCGCATTCAATTGTCACAACCGATGACTATGAAAAATTGTTCCTGGATGGAGTACTCATGACGGTCGATGTGATGGAAAACAACAAGAAGGTTTCAAAGAAAGTAAGAATCCTTGAAAGCTGCCTGGTCAGTTTTTCGGATGGTTTTTACACGGTTAAAGCATCCGTAGCACTCAATAAGACGGCTATAACCAGCGAAGAGCATATCAAAGAAGAGATCTTTGAACTCTATCATGCAAACCGGAACCTCTGTGAAGATCTGCGCTGGGAAGATATCCAGGTCCTAACAAAAGTTATCGGCAAACGAAAAAAAGAAGCGGAAGAGAATCCCATCCGGATTGAAACAACTTATGAAACGGACACTTCTGAAAAACCGATCAAAATACATGATTACCATTCCTTCCAGTTGGATTTTCCGGATGCTTATGGAATCGGGCACCGCGGACTTCCCCCGGAAGCTAATAAACGAAACGTCGCACATGTACGCCAATTGAAAGGGTATTTGCTGATGATGGATTTCCTGATGGCAGATGTTACCGAACAGATCCAGAGCACTCCGCAATTGATCAGTTTTACAGAACCTACGCCGCCGGGAACCGTGTCGCTGGTATCCATTCCGGACATCGATCACGTAGTAGACCCTGTTAAGTTCAAAAAAGGCAATCAATTGCATTCGAACACTGCTATCCAAAAGAAAAAATCCGGATTTATAGATATCCTGGACACCTTGTATGGCGAAGACACAGCTCAATTGTTCCAGGATTTCCAACCCTCAAAATCCAAACTCAATTACCGGGCTTCACTTACCCGGGAACTTCCTGAACTCAACAGGAACCGTTTCCGGTCTTTCAACAAATTAAAACCAACCGAAAGCAACATTGTATTTAAAGAACTCTTCTCCCTGCTTCACGGCCATAAAATTGAGTCTGAGATCCCGGTGCGCGACCTGCTAAAAAAGCATGAACTGGACCTTCTTCCTGATTCTGTTTTCTTTGACCAATACGAAGTATACCTGGATATCGGACCGATTTCGGGAGTTTTCTACAATCCTATTTTTAACGAAACACCTCAGAATATACCAACCCAGGAAATGGATTGGAGGGAAGAATATTTCGCTTCCCTTCAGGCAGAGATCAGTTTGATCCGCAGAAATGCACTATTTGAGAGCTTGCTGGAAGTCGGTGCAAATGCAGGAAATTACCGCATGATCCAATTGAGTGAAAACGGCCGCTGGATTTTAGTATTCCGTTACCCCGGCAAAGAAGAATGGATGATCCTCGGAACTTACAAAACACGGGACCATTTGATTCGTTCAGCCAACCGTTTTTGGGCCTTTATGCGCTTTTTGAACCCGGAGAGACACTTGTTTTACCTGGTTGAACACCGGCTATTGCAATATATGTACCCGCGTAAACACCGGAGAGAAGGAAACACATTATCTATCATTGCTTCCAACCGATTTGAGCACAAAGAAATGTACGACCATTTGAAGCAATTGCTGCGTGAGCGTCTTCCGGCACATTTGAGTATTCAATTATACCAGGTCAAACCGGACCATATTTACGATTTCGAACAAATCTATTTCAAATGGCGTCAGGCTTTGTCAGTACGGGACACTAAAAAAATAGTCCATTTCTCAGAGTCGATCCATGCATTTTTCAGAGTCAGTGAAGCATTCTTAACCGATATCCAATGAACAGTATTTCATCCATAGCGCTCCATATTCAAGCCAGTGATGAACAGTTTGTTCAAAATTGGTACCGGAACTTCGAGTTTTTTGCTGAAAAACACATTACAGCTGTTGCCGACCGGGTATTGATGCGCTGCGACCAGTATGGTTTTGAAATTGAGATCTCCAAACTGGACATTGATCTGGGGACAATTACAGAAGATGATTTTGAAAGAGATTTCGAAAACCTGCTGGAGGAAAAACTGGAAGAAAGCCTGTTGAAAGAAATCCTTTATCCGACCCGGAAAGAAGATAAACGCCTGGAAGAAGCAGATTATCAATTGGAAGCTTTAAAACATTTCCTGCTCCACGGAACATTTAACTGGAACCTGGCAAATCGATTCGGGAACATCACTGAATTGTTTCAGCAGGTCTTAAAAAACCGCGCAAAAGAATTGACTTCATTTTTGAAATCTTACGGGCATTTCACGTCTTTGCAGCACCGGTTGATCTACCAATTTGAAGATTCGGCCTTATTTGAAACAGTGAAACTTGCAGCACCTTCAGAGTTCTCATTTATCCAGTCGTACATTCTATTTTTGCGCATCAAATATGCAGAAGCACCCCATGTTCCGATCCGTGAAGAAGAACGGCGCACCGTTGTCTGGAAAGTAATNNAACCTGGCTTCCCATATCAATATAAGCTACCGAGAATTATTAAAAATTGTGACCTTCTTCCTGGATGAAGGATTCGGAAGTGCCATTCCATCCGGTTTACAAATCATTCTACTGGAACTGAAACAGGAAGAAAACACTTCATTTAGAATGCTTCGGGTGCAGAAACCGCAAGAATGGCCGCATATTCTTCGCGAGATCAAAACTTCCAAAAATACTGTCAAACTGCATGAAAATGAGTTGGACCAGCTGCGTACTTTGCTCGAAAACGAAAAAAATGTACTGCAAATCATCAAACCACTTCGGGAAACCGAGATTTTCGACCTTGTACGCTTACTTGTCCCTGCTGATGCACCTTTTGTGATCGAATATGCACAACATTTAAACAAACAAAACAAAAGCGGTGCTCTCCAGGGGAAATCGAGCGGAGAATTCATGCTTTTCAAATGGCAGGTAATCCTTCCGTTACTGGCACTTTCAAAAAGTTCGGCTGTCAACCGGGAATATTTGGTATGGCAGGTTTTCAAACGGATTTCTGCACATTATAACATCGAGATCTGGCAGATCATTTCATTTGCTTACAGCGAAACAAGCAAGTGGAAAGTTCACCAGGGACTTCGTGAGATCATCCGGCAGTTTTACCTGGAACTGGTTCAGGGGAAACCCAAATCGGAGCAAACCAAGACCTTTGATTCAATCAACTTCCAGCTTCAGCTATTGGAGAAACGAACGAAACTGAGCAAGGACCAGCTTCGGGAATTGAAAGCGAAATTAAGTTCTTCCGCCTACCGGGAATTGCTTCTTGACCGTTTGGGAGAGTCGGCCAGACACCGTCTGCTTTCCATTATCATTCCTTCCAAAGCCATTNNCGTGTTATCGGTTCCATTCAGCGTTTAAAGTGGAGTTTTCTCTTCGATGTACTGGAAGAAGTAAAAAGCCAGGTATTCAACCAGGAACACATTGTTCAGCGTATTTTAGAGAGAACCGGAGCACATTACAACCTGACTTTGAAACAATTGGTGGATTATTTCTATTTAGATTTCAGAAATTCAAATTTCTCCTTACCTTTTAACCTGTTTAAGATCCTGTCTTCCATCAAGTTGAAGATCGAATCGAGCGGGAATCACGAGCAGGAAAGGCTTAAATCCTATTCGAAAAAGCAGTTGGAGAACAGGAAGCTATTGGTACATTATTTCACTGAAAATGCGCAAAATATGCCGATGATCAATGCTATTTCGCAAAACCTGGAGTGGATGGATTTCCTTTCACCGATCCTTGATATCACCAAGCGAATGGTTGATTTTATTCAACGCAAATGGAATATCCAAATTAATCAGCAGCTCCTGCTCCAAACTATTTTCAAGTTCTCCAAAAACGCTTCTCACCGCAGTCAAAAAGAATTACTGGCAGAACTATGGAACCTGGTACAAAAAAGCTTAAGCCGTACACAGAAAATCAGGGTTTTGCGTGAATTCATCCATACAAATGAGCCAGAAATGCTCCTTAAGGAATTAGGCAAAATTCTTGAGAAAGATCTGGGCTTAACGGATACAAAAAAAGAGGACCCGGATTTAGATGAAGAAGAAAATCCGGAAGAGAGTGAGGAAAAAACCGATGAAGAAACAGATAAAAAAGTCCAGTTTGTAGATAATGCAGGAATGGTACTCCTTGCTCCTTTCCTTCCGCGTCTTTTTACAATGATGGAATTAACGGACAATGGAAAATTCAGGGGCCGGGACGCACAGATCAAAGCTATTTTCCTCACTCAATATGCCGTTTTTGGAGACGGAGAATTCCCCGAATACGCGTTGCAGCTGAATAAACTCCTGACCAATTTCAAGACAGGAATTCCGCTGCCCAGAAAATCCGTTCTGACAGATGACGAAAAAACTATGGTTGACGGTATGTTGGAGGGCGTTTTACAAAATTGGGGCCGTCTGGCAAATACGACGGTTTCGGGTTTGCAGGAAGGATTTCTCCGACGGGAAGGAAGACTGGAAGAACTGGAAGAGACCTTTTCACTAACTGTTGAAGCAAGAGCATACGACATGTTATTGGACCATGTACCCTGGAATTTCCGGACAATCAAATTCAGCTGGATGCAGAAAGCACTGCAGGTGAAATGGAGGTAACTAAATGAAAAATTTTGAATTCAAAATGCAAAAGCTAAAAGGACAGCATGAATGTAAGTAAGCAACATATAAATTCAGGAAAGGATCAATTGATTCAGTCGAAGGCACAAAATCAGGCTGATACCAGCACTATTCTGCAGGCTTATAAGCAAGGACCGATCCAACTGAAAGCGGCATCTGCAACCAGTCCATCCGGCCAGGTCATTCAACGACTGCCAATTACCCGATCAATCTCTAAAATCTTATCCGAAACCAAGCTCAATTCAGCTGAGGACCTGGAAGATATTAAAAAGTTTCTGATACACAGGGGGTACCAGGATCGTTTGGATGAGATCATAGGTAAATTTATAGATGGCGATTTTAATGTGCCGGAAGAAAACTCAACGGTAAATGACACGGATGAAGAAATAATTAATATAGTTGATCATCAGGGGCTGAATAATTATGAGGATGAAAAAGCAAATGATCAATACATTGAACAAAATGGTATAACCCAATTCGCACGAAAACCGAACGTTGTCTCCGGTCCGAAGAGTTATGGCGCTTACAAAGATGTTGCCTACAAAACGGATGATAAAGGCTGTATTGATTTTAGCACGACACATGGAGTACCGACTGCATGGAGTGATCCGGTGGACCCGGGTACCGAAGTAGAATTATCCAAGGCAGGAAAAACGATCAATACAAAAGACCGCGCACAGCACTTTGCAATCGGAGACCATTTATTGGCTAAAGCTAAATTCGGTTCTGGTGGGAAGGCTTCACAAATAACGAACTATCGAAAATCAAAATGGACCTGGCATCATTTAAAGGATCCTTATAAAATGGTATTGGTAGATATGCTGGTCCACGCAAAACATGGCCACAATGGTGGGGTGCATATTTGGTAATTAAAAACAAAGCTTATGAAAACACACGCAAACACAAAGCAGGCAAGCGGCCCAGCTGTTCAGGCAAAGGCAAAGAACCAGGCAAATGAAGGTTCTATTCTTCAGGCTTACAAAAAAGGAACTGCTCAATTGGCATCCATAGATGAGGAAGAGCCGCTCCAGGGAAAATTTGAGACAGCGCAGCTCGAAGGTTTGGAAGACGAAGAACCTGCCCAGCTTAAAGAGAATAAGACAGGCTTACCCGACAACTTGAAATCAGGAGTTGAAAATTTATCCGGGCAAAGCATGGACGATGTAAAAGTGCATTACAATTCTCCACAACCGGCAGCACTTCAAGCTCACGCCTATGCACAAGGAACGGATATTCACGTTGCCCCGGGACAGGAAAAACACCTTCCACACGAGGCCTGGCACGTTGTTCAGCAGAAAGAAGGACGTGTTCAGCCAACCAAACAACTGAAGGAAAACACCAACATCAATGACGATGTAAGTCTTGAAAATGAAGCCGACGTCATGGGTGCAAAAGCTGCTCAATTAAACAAGTAATTTCCGAATGACAACGTCCATCCAATATTTCCAAACCCTGCTCCATTCGGCGCTTGCTCTTTACTTCGGACAGGAGAATGAGTACCGGTCGCTGGAAGAAATTCCTTTTCCTGAAGGTGATGAGCTTTCCAACTGGACCGGAAAGGAACTCAACTGGGAAGAAAAAATAGCGCTGCTGCTGGCGCTAATGCCTCATGTGAGTCCGCAGAGCTTGGATTTGTTCTTCATTTTGAATAAAAACCTGGACCGGCCTTACACGGAATTCGGTGGGTGGAAAGGAAGTTCTCACAACGGATTTTTACCTACCGGCGAAACACTTGCCTTTTTAATAGCACTGAATTCACCTGAAAAGCGAAAAGTGGTGATAAACCTGTTCGACCAGGAACATTGGTTCTATAAGGAAAATGTCATCCGTTTGGAAGGACAGGGGCCCGGGGAACCTTATTTAAGCGGAAAACTGTGTATTTCGGACGAGTTTCTTGCCAAAGTATACAGGGATGGAAATTACCGCCCGGATTACAACAGCGACTTTCCGGCGAGGCGTATGGAAACCAAATTAAGCTGGGAAGACCTGGTTATTCCTTACAACCTTAAAGAGGAACTGGACCAAATCACCCAGTGGCTGGAACATGGCAGCACCATCCGGGAACGCTGGAAACTGGATAAGTTTTTGAAAAACGGTTACCGCTGTTTGTTCCACGGCCCGCCGGGAACCGGTAAAACACTGACAGCTTCCTTGCTTGGAAAACAGCATGGAATGGATGTTTACCGGATTGATTTATCGATGGTTGTTTCCAAGTACATCGGTGAAACGGAAAAGAACCTGGCGAAAATTTTCGATCGGGCCGAGCACCAAAACTGGATCTTATTCTTTGATGAAGCCGATGCTTTATTCGGAAAGCGGACTGAAACTTCGGATTCCAACGACCGCCATGCCAACCAGGAAGTAGCCTACCTGCTGCAGCGTATTGAAGACTTTCCCGGAATGGTGATCCTTGCTACAAACATCAAGGACAACCTGGACGAAGCTTTTTTCCGCAGGTTCCAGTCTATTTTGTACTTCCCGGTTCCAAACCAGCAGCTTCGTTACGACTTGTGGCAGCGATTAATCCCGCAGGAATGGCTGGATGATCAATCGGAAGAACTGTTGCGCGAAGCCGCAATTATCAAGCTTTCAGGAGGAAGTATGCTCAACGTGGTACAATCGTGCGCACTGCAGTTGTTCGACCCGAAAAATTCCAATAAACTGAATTTGGAAATGCTGAAAGAGACAATTAAAAAAGAACTGGAAAAAGAGGGGAAACTCGTTAATTAAGAATGGAATGATGAAGTATATTGCAGGATTATTACTCGTATTTGTGATTGTTTTCCAGTCGGCAGGACAAAGTCAGCGCGGGCAGACCTACGTTGCTCCCTGGGATATTCCCGCATTGGAAGATCCTTACTTTTTCGAGCCTTATTTCGACACGATCTACATTCACGACACGGTATATGTTTCCGATGCGGATGCTTTTTTAAAAAAATACTACAGGGGAAAAATCACCCTGAACGAGCTTATCAAAAACCAGAAAATACTCGACAGCATTTTGCAGAATCTCAGCAAAGTATCCGGTAAAGAATTGTTTTACAATTATTTTGGCAACCATCGTTTTCCAAGAGCTTTATCAAACAGCATTTCCATCAAAGAGTTCTCACTGGATGGCGACCTTCAGTTCAAAAAACTTCAGTTCAATGCCGGAGTCCCGCCGGTCGGATCGCTTAGTAACGAACTGCTGTTCCGTTTTACCGGTACCCACCGCACCAATCGATTTCTACGGAATGAAGAAGCACAGGTACGGGCAATTTCCTACATTTTCAAAACATTACAGGAAGACACGGTAAAAATCAAGTCTATTAACCTCTACTTCCCTGACTTCAATTTCAAGGAAAAAAGAGCTATGGCGCAGTTTGTGAAATCCGTTCGAATGATATTGAACGCAGCAAAAGATTATGACATTTCAGCTATGAAACTGAAAATTTTCTTTCACAATCAGAAAGACCCGGAAGTAATCGATGAAGGTTTCCTATACAGCCTGATGATCATGGCCAGTGAGGTTGTTTTACTGGACCCAACCAATGTTATTGATGATTATTACGTGGAAGGAGATCCTTTTTCGAAAGACGATATTGAAAATGTCGGTCTGTTTACGCGAATGAACAGCCATTTTTACCTGGCACGATTCACCAATGGGAATCCGGAAATACGGGACACACTCACCGACTTTTCAGTGGGTTCTATCCACGACATTGCATTGGGCGACATTCCTGAAAACAACTGGGAATCTTACTTGTGGTTCCTGATCGGGTTACTGGCCCTGGTGATCGTTATTGTACTGCTCTACTTCTTTTATCCGCCGTTTTCCTACATCCTGAACCAGAACCTGGGAATTGTACTGGCATCTGCCGTGGTTTTTACCATTGAATTTTTCATGCTTGCAGGAGTTGTATTCCAGAATATGTGCACGGAAGACGAAAGTACATCGCTGAATGAAAACCCTTCGCTGCTATTCTGCATGCCAATCCTGATGGTGGTGGTTTTGCCATTGATGCGACAGTTTTCGAGGAATAAAAAATTGCCATAAAAGCGAAAACCCCAAAACCGAATTGTCTTGGGGGATCGTTTTCTCAACCGAATATAGGAAAGTTGGAAAACAGCATCTATTATTTCAGATTAAAAAAGCAGTGTTTAAGCACCCTTTTTCTGTCGTGCCTCCATTTTTTGGCGTCTTTTTATTTTCCATGGAGCATTTTTCTCCCAGTCACCGGCCATGATACATCCGTATGGCATCACCTCATCGATCACTGTTCCCAAACCAAATTCGTCCATTTGATTTCTAACTGTTGCCGCACTTTTGTACGCAGAAGGCAATTCCGTGATATCAATCTCTTTGGAAAAGAACCGAACGTCCAATCCGGCAGTTTCTTCCGCGAAGATAGATTCGATCGTTTGTTCACCTTTTGACTTACGGTGTTGAGATCTGCTCAGGTTTCTTCCTGCACCATGAGGTGCAAACCCCAGATTGGAATCGGTGGTTTCACCTTCCACGATCAAAACCGGTTCTGACATGTTCAAAGGAATCAAACGCGGCCCTGTGATATCCGGCATAAATGCGGCATCCAATGGTGTTGCACCTTTTGCGTGATAAAATAAATCTCCCTTTCTAAAGACAAAATTATGTTCGTTCCAGAAACGGTTCTGGACTTCCACACCCAGCTTCTCAGCAGTTGCGTTATGGATCACTTCGTGATTCGCTTTTGTCCAGGAACGGATTACCTGCAAGGCTTCCCAATAAGTTTGTCCTTCTTCTGTTTCAAATGGAATCCAGGCGTTTTGTTTCAAAGTATCCGGGGAAATTTCCTTTCTGAAACGTTCGGCAATCTTCATTCCCTTATCGTACAAACGCGCTCCTACTCCACGTGATCCGTGGTGTGTGATCATCATAGTATTTCCAGTTGCTTTGGATGTTCCCACAAACAAGAAGTGATTTCCGTCGCCCTGTGTTCCCAAATGAGATCTTGCCGCCGCAATCATCTGCTGATCTTTCAGGAATGCGTTTTGTTCGAATGCTTCCAGCAAATCTGCCGGGAAACGGAATTGGGTATTCCGATCTCTTCCTCCCGGTCCGAAATGGGTCACCGAATGAGCCGCATCCAGTACATCCTGTGGATTCGCTTTCCCAAAGTCTGTCAATAACACCGAACAACAGATGTCCGCGCTATGCATTCCCGGGTGGATTGCGTTCTTCGCCACTACCACGCCACCTACCGGAATGGTTCCGATAGGGCCTGTCGGACAAGCATCCGGCATAATTGCTCCACCCACAACCGTCGGTGTTTTTACAATCTCCTTCATGGATGCAATAACGCTTTCGACATTAGAGATTTCTACTTCTTCTTCCGCACGGATATTAATTACGAACGGAACTCCTGCCCGATTCAACGGAGTGATAGGTTGAGAAGCATAAGGCAATAAATATTCGTTCATTGCTTCTTTTGTCAATTTGTTCTCATTGATATACTCAATAGCTTCTTTAAACCATTTTCCAGGACGGTATCCCAATGCGATCAATGTGTCTCCCGATATGTTCTGATAATTTTCCATTTCTTTTTGTTTTTTTACCCCTGACGCCCATTCGCCAGGGGGACATGGTGTTGTTATTATTTTGATGAGACAAAGGTTAGAAGCTACTACGCAATCATTTTGCGCAGGTAAAAATAAATTTTATTTTTGCTCAATGGCTCAAAATAAAAATGCACTAATCCGCTACAAAACTATTGACAAATGCCTGCAAAACAAGTATAGGAAATGGACACTGCAGGATTTGGTAGATGCCTGTTCGGATGCGCTTTACGAATATGAAGGACGTGATGTAAACGTTAGTTTGCGTACTACTCAATTGGATATTCAGCTTATGCGCAGCGATAAGTTGGGATACAACGCCCCGATCGAGGT
>DJFP01000289.1:0-236 GCA_002432565.1 Flavobacteriales bacterium UBA5869 | reverse complement strand
GCATCAGTCGGCCATTATACATTTAGATAAGAATGAGCAGCTGAAAGGGCTGGAACACTTCGACACGATTTACCAGGCTATTGTGAAACAGATTTGTTTGGTCCTGAGCTATCAATCATTCAAAGCACCTGAGCCGACTCAGACCCGGTTTCATCCTTACATCCTGAAGCAATTCAATAATCGCTGGTTCGTAGTGGGAAGAAAGGAAGGAAATTCGCGGATTGTAACATTCGCTC
>DJFP01000271.1 GCA_002432565.1 Flavobacteriales bacterium UBA5869 | reverse complement strand
TACCAGATGAATCCGGCAAACAAGCGCGAAGCGTTGATTGAAGCGGAACTGGATATTGCCGAAGGAGCTGATTTCATCATGGTGAAGCCGGCTTTGTGCTATTTGGACATCATCCATTTACTGAAAGAGAATTTTGCAACTCCGGTAACTGCTTACAATGTGAGCGGAGAATGCGCGATGGTTTATGCTGCTGCCAAGAACGGCTGGCTGGATTATGATCGTGCCGTGATGGAAATGTTGTTGAGCATCAGAAGGGCAGGAGCAGACGGGATTTTGACTTATTTTGCACCGGATGCGGCTAGGATAATTGCGAATTCCTAATTACGAATTACGAATTGCAATGTTATTTCTTTTGCTTCTATGGCTGATAGTTGTTGTTTTTAATTTACTCTGGATTCTTAGGAAGAAACCTTACAAGAAGTTTCGTGTGGTTAAGTTGCGGAAATTGAAGCTGGAATTAAAAGTGAAAGTTTAAATGTGGAATAATCAGTATGACTAGCAAGTGAGTTAAAAGGAAGATAAGAACTCCAAAGTTCCCCAAAGTCTCATTAGTACTGAAATAATCAACATGGGAGCTCCAATAATCAAAATGATTTTCCCTTGTTTTCTATCTGAATCACCGTATGTGAATATGCGCTCTCCGTTTGGAAGGGTCTTCTTGCTGGAAACGATGTATCCGCCGATAATGAGTCCTATCAAGACAAGTAAGGTGCTAATGTATCCATAGATGACAAAGCTAAGTACACCACCAAATGTGGTGAGAATATAACCGGAAACTATTCCTCCAATTCCATGTTTTTCAACTGTTGCAAGTTCTTTTATTCTGGAATTCTTCAATTCATCCATTTGTTGCGAACTAAGTTCCTTTCCACGNNCTAATTCTAAAAGAGCTATGGAGTTTCGCAACTCATTGACGCTTTCAAAATCAGCTTGTTGCAATTTAATCCGATAATCCCGGTGATGATTTGGGTTCGCAAAACTGGCATCTAACAACTGGATATCATCTTCCAATTCATAAGGGATATTATTTTCCTGCAACAGTTCAACGAATTCCTTCAATTCTCCGATGGTTGCAAATTTTTCGTAGGTGACAAATTCTGACATGATCTATTTGATTGAATGAGTGTCGTAAAGTTATTTTAAATCATGAGATAATTCCAATCGGTCATATACTCCCATGAATTTTAAACGATCGAGATATTTCTCTACAGAAATACTTCTGTTACACATTCCATAATCTGTGTCCTCTCCGAAAGATGCAGAAAGAACCCATTCGGATTTTAGTGTAGAAAAGTGCAGTACTGAATAAGAAACAGAATCACTTGCTTTTTCCCAGGTTGTTTCCATGTTTTCTCCCGGATAGTGAATAGAAGAAACCATCATAGGATGAAATTTCAAAAAGACCAGGCTTTTGAATTTAAAATAGGTTCCTTTGAAGTAGTCGTCTCCTTCCAGGCACAAAGACTCGAAAACAAAGATGCTGTCATTGATAAAAGCGAGGTTGCTTGCACAGCAATCACAATCAGCTTGGATATCCATTTTCAAAGTGTCAATCTGAGGACCGATAAAGATCAATTTATTGCTAAGGTCAATGGTGTCTTTACTCAAAACGGCAGGAGCGAAGTTATGATATACGGAAGACGACCCTGTTTCACACGAAAACAGAGCAATTGCCAAAATAAACAAATAGCATGTTTTTCGAAATCCCATAAATTAAAGATAAGCGATTCCACCCAATTCACCAACGTAATCAGCCGCGGTGATGCGGAATTACAGATAGACCTGTATAAAATCCCATTATGGAACGTGCAGCTAGTGAGGAACAGGCTAATTGGCTAATGATTGAAACATTTTTCACTGACTTAGTTGCAATTAAAATAATTGCTCTACATTTGCATCATGAAAATGACACAATTACATCATCATCACATGCACAGCTAAGCGCTATGGTGAGATGATTGTATATCTATAATTCTTTAACCCGCTTGGCTTTCAAGCGGGTTTTTTGTTGTCATTTTGTTTCAATACTCTTTTGAAGGTCAGGCTCTAATTTTACAAATGAAACGTTTAATTATTGCTTTACAAAAATCAGGTCGGCTCCGGGAAGGTTCCCTGGAACTGCTCAAAGAATGCGGCCTGAAAATCGATTACCGTGACGGACAGCTCAAAGTCATCACATCGGATTACCCGGCAGAACTTTTATTTCTTCGCAACAGCGATATTCCGCAATATGTTGCCGACGGAGTGGTGGATTTGGGGATTGTAGGTTCCAACCTCCTGGAAGAAGATGAAACTCCCGTGGAAATCGTTCAGGAACTGAATTTCTCAAAATGCCGGTTGTCGTTTGCTGTTCCAAAGACTTCCGAAATCCAAACACTGGAAGACCTTCAGGGAAAACGGATTGCTACTTCTTACCCGAATTCTGTTCGGAAATATTTGCAGCAGAACGGAATTACAGCCGAAATACACACCATTTCCGGTTCGGTAGAAATTGCGCCTGCCCTGGATCTTTCGGATAGTATTGCAGACATTGTTTCTACTGGGAATACCTTGCTTCAAAACAACTTGCGGGAGGTTTTTCCTTTCCTGTATTCCGAGGCTGTTTTGATCAAAGGACCGAATTTCAATGTTGAAAAACAGGTCTTACTGGATCAGCTGCTTTTCCGCATCCAATCTGTTTTGGCAGGAAATGAAAACAAATACATTCTGCTGAATGCTCCTAAAGAAAAACTGTCGACCATCTGTGAAATCCTCCCGGGAATGAAAAGTCCGACGATCCTTCCGCTTGCTGTTGAAGGGTGGGTCAGTGTTCATTCGGTGGTGAAACAAAAAGAAGTCTGGCAGGTCATACAGCGTCTTAAATCAGAAGGTGCTGAAGGAATCCTGGTTTGTCCCATCGAAAAAATGGTTTCCTGAGTATGAGAACACTGATAAATCCATCCGTCATTGAGCTGCAGCAAGCTCTTGAACGCCAAAAAGAAGTTTCTGTCAACATGGATTCTTTCATTTCGGATGTGTTCCGTGAGATTGAAAAAAACGGAGACCGGGCATTGAGAAATTTCACACTTCAGTTTGACGGCATTGCTCCGGATTGTTTACTGGTTGATGAAAAAGAGTTTGAAGAAGCAGAACTGCTGGTTTCACCGGAATTAAAACAGGCAATACGTATTGCCGCTAAAAACATTGAGCGTTTTCACCGTTCTCAGGAAAACAGGGATATTGAAGTGGAAACAACTCCCGGCGTTCTTTGCTGGAGAAAATCCGTACCTGTCCAAACCGTTGGACTTTATGTTCCCGGTGGGACAGCTCCTTTGTTCTCAACGGTTCTGATGCTCGGAATTCCCGCTAAAATTGCCGGTAATCCGACCCGTTTCTTGTGTACTCCTCCCAACAAGCAGGGAAAGATCCATCCTGCAATCTTGTTTGCTGCTAAAACGGCCGGAATTGATTTGGTTTACAAAGCGGGCGGGGCTCAGGCTATTGCAGCCATGAGTATCGGAACAGAAACCATTCCGAAAGCGGATAAAATCTTTGGTCCGGGAAATCAATATGTCACAGCTGCAAAAGTATTTGCTCAGAGCCAGGGAATAGCCATTGATCTTCCGGCAGGACCTTCGGAAGTGCTTGTTGCCGCAGATTCTTCGGTGCCGGCTTCTTTTATCGCAGCGGATTTGCTGGCACAGGCAGAACACGATGTGGAGTCGCAAGTCGTTTTTCTCACGGAGGAAGCAGGATT
>DJFP01000222.1 GCA_002432565.1 Flavobacteriales bacterium UBA5869 | reverse complement strand
TCAAAAGCAATCGCCATCATGTTTCCTTTGTTCAGGATGTTGCTGACAAAGAACAGTTTTTCCAGGGAATCGTTCCGCAGGTAAGTCACCATTACTACCAACGCTGAAGAAACACCGATCGTTAAAACAAAAAGTACCCCGTTGTATATCGGGTTTTCGATCCAGATCAGCATCATTACAGATACAAGGATTTCCAGTAAGCAAATAATAATGATCGCCCGGATGTTGTTTAACAGGTAGGGTAATGCGCTGGAAACAAGCACAATCGCCGTAATCGGATAAGGATGAATGTTGGAGATAAAGAGAATGTAGAAAAACTGGATAAAAAGCACTACCAGGGATAGATATAAACTCAGGTTGTTGATGTAATCCAGCCTGTTCCTGCGGGAAGAAATGCGGTGAACAAAATAGGCCAGTATAAGTACTGAACTCGCAATGATGTTTACCATGACATAAGCCAGCTTTTCATCTACAAAATAGTAAATGATAACTCCGGTCAACACATTGGTAAGCGCCCCGAACAAAAGCAGTTTCGGAACGAAGCGCGGATCCAGGGAGTTGTAGCTGATTTCATAAAGATTGATGCGCATTCCGGTTCTGGTCCATTCCAGGTAGCCAATGTTCAACAATCCCAGGAACAGGATAATGATGACAATGAACCATTTGGATTGCCAGATAGGGTTGTGCACCAGAATCGGGTAATGAGCCGTTTCCGAAAAATTAATTCCGTCGAAAGTGGATCGCACTTCCAGTTTGTAAGAACCATTTTCCAGTTCGGGCATTTTCATCTCACCGGAACTATTGAGCTTTACCCAAAATTTATGATACCCGTTAATCCGGTAATAGTATTCAAGTCCGCTGTTTTTGGAAAGAATAGTTTTGAAAGTCAGGTATTTCCCCTGGTCTACATCGCGTATTACACCGTTTTGGAATAAGCGGCCTTTAATAATAATGGGCTTCGGGGGGACAGGATAGTTCTTGAGAGTTTCGGTGTTAATTAAAAACAAGCCCTCCGAGGTTCCTACGAATGCTCTGTTTTCATCCTGGAAAACAGCACGCATATTGGTTTCGTATCCTTTGAAACCGTTTTTTTCGTTGTAATTTTTGTGATAAACGACTTTACCTTTCTGGTCCATTTTTAGAATATGGATTCCCAGGTTTGTTCCAATGATCAGATTTCCCAGTTTATCCGCAGTAAGTGTATAGAACAAATAGGAAGGAAGGATTTTCTGATCTTTGATAATAATCAGTCGGTGGTTCCGGTCAATGCCAGCAATTCCACGATCAAGTGAAAACCACAGGTTACCATAACTATCTGTAGTTGCATTTCCTGCATATGCTCCAATCTTATTGAAATGAGTAAGGTGTTTGATTTCCCGGGTTGCAAGGGTTAGTTTTTTGATACCTTCATTTGTTCCAAAGTATAAAAACTTCCCATCTGCAGATTGTTGTCCGCAATAAAAATAATCCGGAGTACCGGTCATCTTTAATTTCGTACTGGTCTTTGTTTGCGGATTGTAGGAATAAAGGCCTTTCTGGGCAGGTGCAAACCAGAGTTTTTCACCATCCCAAATAGCAAACTTAATACGTTCACCCTTTTGATCCGGAATAGTGGTTTCCCGGATTTCTCCGTTTTTAAATTCATAAATTCCTGTCTCGGAACAAATCAGTGTTCCCAACGGGCATTCCAATATATGATTGGCCCGCAGGTTTTTTTTCACCTGAAATTTTGGAGAATACAGAGGACCGTAATAGAGTTCGTTCTTTCCATTCCCCAGTAAGAAACTATTGTTCTTCGTTCGGAAAATCTGGAGAATCAAATTGTCTTCGAAGATGGGGCTTAATTTGACTTTTGTAAATGGCTCGATACTTATTTTAGTGATTCCCTGCGAAGTATTCATCCAATAATCACCCGAATTGTCAATAAATAGATGGTAAATTTTCCCAAGTTCTTTATTGTAATTGGGAGCAATCCGTTTCAGGTTATCTTCTTCAATGGAAAAAAGCAGCTTGTCCGAATGGCTGAAAAAAATACGATTATTCCTGGAGGCAACATTATCAATCGGAGCCGTGGAAAATTCAAAACCGGTTGCTTCAATGGTTTGCCTGAAAATGCTTCCGTTATTCGAAAAGTAATAAGTGTATTTGTTTTTCCCGCTTTCATCGTAAAGTATCAATTTCTTTTGGTGATAGCAGGCTATTCGAAAGCTCACACCGGGTGAATTGACCCATTTGTTCAAAGGAATTATTTCACTGGCGCTGATGAAATAAGAATCTTTATCTGTAACCAGGATGTTTCCGTAAGGAGTTTCCAATAACTGGACACATTTAGTAATGTATCTCGACAGATAAGGTTTTTTCAGGATTAGTTTTCCGTTGAGATCGGTTACGAGGATGTAATTGTTGGTAATAATGGACAACCTGTTCTGGCATTTCGAGATGTTTAAAGCTGATCCTTCTGCAACCGGGTTTATTTTATAGAACGAATGGATTCCGTTATTGTAATAATTCAGTATTCCGGCATAAAGGGTGGAAAAGTAGATCTCCCCGTTAACAAGTGAAATTCCCGTTACATGATACGGACGGTCAAGGCCTTTGGTGGTGTGCATGGATTCAAAGGTGGTCCCGTTAAATCGGACTATCCCGTTTCCATCTGTTCCTATCAGTAAATGTCCTAGTTCATCCTGGGTGGCTGTAAGGGTAGTGGTTATTTTTAGTCCGTCCTGGTGGTTAAACTCCTGAAAAGTATACAACTGGGCATTAAGTTGCTGACTCAATACAAATAGTGAGATTACAAAAATAAGTGTGCGCAGTTTCAATTGTTCTTAAATGGGGGATAAAGGTAGTAATTAAAGCGAAATAATTTATTTAAGCTTTGATTTTTAATTCTTTAGCAACCATTCTTCCGGTTGTTTTTAATTCATTCAGGGTAGGTCCGTAAATCGTTACATGCCCCATTTTTCGGAAAGGTTTGGTGGTCTGTTTTCCGTAAAGATGTACACTCACACCTTCCAATGCGATTACTTTTTCCAGGTTTTCATATTTAGCAATCCCTTCATATCCGGGTTCTCCAAGTAAATTGATCATTACTCCCGGAGTAATCAGTTTGGTGGATCCCAAAGGAGCATTAACGATACTTCTCAAATGTTGTTCGAACTGGGAAGTATAACAGCATTCTATGGTGTGATGTCCGCTGTTGTGCGGGCGCGGAGCAATTTCATTGATCAGGATCTCATTGTCGGCAGTCAGGAAAAGCTCTACAGCCAAAATCCCTACCATCTGGAGCGAATCGATTACTTTCAATGCGATCTCACGCGCTTTATTCTCCACTTCTTCCGAAATTTCTGCCGGAGAGAACAGGAACTCGACCAGGTTTGCAACCGGACTGAACTCGCATTCTACAGTCGGATAAACGACACTTTCACCAGCTTCATTCCTGGAAACTATCACGGATAGTTCTTTGGTAAAAGGAACTAATTGCTCTATTACATAGGAAGTATCCTTCAACTGCTCGAAATCAGCAGCAGACTTCATGATTTGGACACCTTTTCCATCATATCCCCCCTTACGCCATTTAAGTACATAAGGGAACGGAATATTCTTTGACAGTAATTCTTCTTTTCCGTCTACCAATGTAAATTTCGCTGTTGGCAGGTCGTGCTGCAGGTAAAACTGCTTTTGGAGTCCTTTATCCTGAACAATTGCCAGGACATTGGGCTGAGGAAATACTTTAACCCCCCTGTTTTCAAGCTCGCGTAATGCTTCCACATTGACATGCTCTATCTCAACGGTCACTACATCCTTGTCATTTCCGAAATTCACGACAGTATCGAAATCCAGCAAAGAACCATGTTGAAAAGAGGTGGCCAGGTGTCTGCAGGGTGCATCTGCATCCGGGTCTAAACAATGTACATGGACATCATAATTTAAAGCTTCTTGTATAAACATGCGCCCCAATTGACCGCCGCCGAGCATTCCGACCTTATATGAATTTCCGTTCCATTGTTTTTTCATACTGCAAAGATAGTTCGTTTAGAGATATCTGATTTCACCGGCGGTGTGATTTAACGGGATCTATGGTGGATCATTTGTGTAAGATTCAACGAAATAATCCAAATAGCAGGATTTCTTTACCTTCAAAACCAATAATTGGCGTAAAAATCTTACTTTTGCACATAAAATTAGACGACAAAGTGCTTCAACTCAACGATAAAACATTTGAGATTTTTATCCGAAATGAAAAAATCCAGTCAGAGATTTCGGCTTTAGCTGCACGGTTGGAGCGAGATTATGCAGGAAAGGACCTGGTTTTTATTGCGGTGCTGAACGGCGCGTTTATGTTTGCCGCTGATTTGATGAAACAATTCCGTTCCCCTTGCGAAATTACCTTTGTAAAAATGAGCAGCTATCAGGGAATGCATTCTTCCGGAAGAGTGGATGAGGTAATCGGGTTGACAACATCTGTCAAAGGTAAACACGTGGTTATTTTGGAAGATATTGTAGATACCGGGATTACGATGGAGAAGTTATTTACCTTATTATCGGTTGAGAAACCGGCAAGTTTGGAGATAGCGACTTTATTATTCAAGCCGGAAGCATTTAAAGGAACACATACCCCAACATATATTGGTTTTTCGATACCGAATAAATTTGTAGTAGGTTACGGCCTTGATTACAATGAACTGGGAAGAAATACCGAACACATTTATCAACTAAAGGGAGAAGAATCCCATTAAAAGAAAACGTATGTTGAACATCGTACTATTTGGCCCTCCCGGAGCAGGGAAAGGAACGCAGTCGGAAAGATTGATCGGCAGATATAACCTGGTGCATTTATCAACAGGTGATATTTTCCGCGCAAATATTAAAGGTGAAACCGAATTGGGTCTATTGGCAAAAAGTTACATGGATCAGGGAAACCTGGTTCCCGATGAAGTGACAATCAATATGTTGAAAAGCGAAGTGTTAAAGCATGAAGATGCAAAAGGCTTCATTTTTGACGGATTTCCAAGAACCAATGCACAAGCACAGGCTTTGGACTCATTCCTGGGCACGATCGATACAGAGATCACAATGATGGTCGGATTGGAAGTAGCTGAAGACGAATTGCGCGAACGTTTGAAAAAACGCGCTGAAGTAAGCGGAAGACCGGACGACGCAAACCCGGAAGTAATCCAGAACCGGATCAATGTTTACAAAAATGAAACAGCGCCGGTAAAAGATTATTACGAAAAACAAGGAAAATACATTGCAGTAGATGGAATCGGAAGTATCGATGATATTTCACAAAGATTGTACGCTGCAATAGACAATAATTAATACAAAAACCAATTGGAACGTTAACCGCATTCGAACAGAGTGCGGTTTTCAAGTCTTAGGGAGGATCGAAAAGTTCAAAAAGTTCAAAAGTTCAAAAACGGTTTTAGTATTGAACCTTTTTAACCCTGCGCCGATGCTAAAGCTTTAGCGCAAACATTTTGAATCTTTTTAATTAAAAGAAAATTATGGCATCAGACAACTTCGTTGATTATGTAAAAATTCACTGTACTTCCGGAAATGGAGGCGGCGGT
>DJFP01000095.1:33921-37306 GCA_002432565.1 Flavobacteriales bacterium UBA5869 | reverse complement strand
ATTTGTGATCACGGGAGATATGTCGCAGGTCGATTTGCCTCACCGTCAGCGTTCCGGATTGGCTTATGCATTGGATATTTTGAACGATGTGGAAGGAATTGAGATTATCCGTCTGACACAAAGTGATGTCATCCGCCATTCATTGGTGAAACGGATCATCGATGCATTCGATAAAGCGGAAGCAATTGAAAAGGCCAAAAAATTCGAGAAAGAATCCGAAGAGGAAGAAGGAAAACCAAAATCAAGAAGAAAATAACAAGTTCCAAATTGCAATTTATGTTGAACGAAACAATAACGAGTACCAATTTTAAATTCCCGAAACAAACGAATGTTTACAGAGGAAAAGTGCGTGAAGTTTATACCATTGATAACGACATTATGGTCATGGTTGCTACCGATCGTATTTCAGCTTTCGACCACATTCTTCCGAAAGGAATTCCATTCAAAGGCCAGGTGCTGAACCAGGTTGCAACGATGTTCCTGGAGGCTACTCGCGATATCGTTCCAAATTGGCTGATCGGAACACCGGATCCTTCCGTTGCAGTGGGATATGCTTGTGAGCCAGTGCGTGTTGAAATGGTTATCCGGGGTTATTTGGCGGGGCATGCTGCCCGTGAGTACGCTTTGGGCAAAAGAATGCTTTGCGGGGTGGTTCTTCCGGAAGGAATGAAAGAAAATGACCGTTTCCCGGAACCGATTATTACTCCTGCAACAAAGGCCGACGAAGGTCATGACGAAGACATTTCCAGAGAGGACATCCTGAAAAAAGGAATCGTTCCGGCCGATATTTACGAAAAAATGGAAGCCTATACGCGTGCTTTGTTCCAAAGAGGAACTGAAATGGCTGCGGAAAGGGGGTTAATCCTGGTTGATACGAAGTATGAGTTTGGTATCCGGAACGGGGAAGTGATCCTGATTGATGAGATTCACACACCGGATTCTTCCCGTTATTTCTATGCGGATGGTTATGAAGAACGCCAGGCAAATGGAGAGAACCAGCGCCAGCTTTCTAAAGAATTTGTGCGCCAATGGCTGATAGAACACGATTTCCAGGGATTGGAAGGACAGGTGATGCCGGATATGCCGGATTCATTTGTGGAAACAATTACGGAGCGTTACATTGAACTTTACGAAAAAATCACCGGGAACTCTTTCGAAAAAAGCGATACATCGAATATCAACAAGCGCATTGAAACCAATGTTGCTGTGTTTTTAGCTGAAAAAGGTATTATTTAAGACTAAAAGACGTTAGACAAAAGACTATAGACTTGATTATACTGAAAAGTAACAAGTCTACTGTCTTATGTCTCCAGTCTTAAATCTTTTAGTCTAAGTAGCGCTTTGCTTCGCAATAATCTTCCAGAATAAACGCGGGAAGAAACGTTTCAGTGTCACTGCATTGATTTCTTTATTTCCGATCAGGACTTCTTTTTTCTTCTTTTCAACAGCTTTCAGCAAGATGGAAACACATTCCTCTACCGGCATTCCTGTTTTTTGGTTGTGGTCCATTTCTCCGTGAGCTCTTCCGTCTTTTCCGAGTGCGCTCATGGAAATCGGGGTGTTGATCTTTCCGGGGAAAGCAATTGTAACGGAAATATTGTTTTTGGCCTCTTCCAATAAAAGGCTTTCAAAAAATCCCTGGATAGCATGTTTACTGGCGCTGTATGCAGAACGCAGGTAAAAACCGAATTTCCCGGCTATGCTCGAAATAGCAATAATATGCCCGGATTTTTGTTCCTGCATGTAGGGTAGAACAGCCTTTGTTAATGCGATGGTCCCGAAATAATTGATTTCCATGATCCTGCGATCTACTTCCAGGGAAGTTTCACTGGCTTCTGCACGCTGGCTCAAACCACCACAGTTATACAAAAAGTCAATCCGTTTGGTTTCGGAAAGTGTATGTTTTACGACCTCCGGGAAATTGCCGGAATGCTCCAGGTCCAATGGAACAATGAGGTGTTCACCTGCATTCGGAAGGGAGTTTTTCAATTCCAAAAGCTTTTCTTCATTTCTGCTCGATAAGATCAGTTTCAATCCCTTTTTTGCCAGTTGTCTGCAAATTTCTTCACCGATTCCCGATGAAGCACCTGTGATCCATGCTACTTGTTTCATTGTAATACGAAAGTACATATTTAGATTTGAGTTGCAATTTTCTGCGTGAATTGTGAAAATTAACTATATTAGACTCATACTGCTAGCGATTGAAAAAATTAGAATCTGACTCTATTCCCGGTGAAGTCGTAACTTACTTTGAAGAGTTGCGGGTGAAGCTTGCTTTTCGAATGACCATGCTGTTTTTAATCGTCTTCAGCATTCTTTCCTATACCCGCTATTTCGAATCGGTTGAAAGCTTCAGTATGATGGCTGTAGCTACAGTTATAAGTGCGGTCTGCATGATCCTTATGCGATCAAATAACAGGAACTATTTACTGGTCTTTTACATCTATTCGATATGCGGCTACATGATTGTGGCCTTTGCCTTGATGTTTTATCACAGCAGAATCCATTTAGTGGATGTTTTGTGGCTGATGACCGTTGTATTCCTGGCATTTTTCACTTTGGGACGCAGGTTGGGTTATGTGTTATTGTTTTTGGCGATCGTTGTAATCGGACTGTTTATCTTTCTTCACCTGGATAACCAGATCCTGTTTTTGGGAAAAATGACCTTGTATGAAAAGATCTCGCTGTTAATAGAAATGATAGCAGCATTTATATTAAATTTTTACTTGTTTTATTTATTCCTGGAGCTGAATAGGTATTCCGAGCGAAAATTATTGGAATCATATGCCCAGGTAATGGCTCAGAATACAAGAATCCTGCAGCAGAATGAAGAAAAAACGACGCTTGTAAAGGAAATCCATCACCGTGTCAAAAATAACCTGCAGATTGTGGTTAGTCTTTTGCGCATGCAAAGCCAGGAAGTAGATAACCTGGAGTTCCGGGTGCTGTTCCAGGAGTCTATCAATCGTATTATGGCCATGTCAGTGATCCATCAGAAATTATATCAAAACGATAATTTATGCCGGGTTAAGATCGGCGATTATCTGGATGATCTGATTCGTGAAATTATGAGCTTGAGCTTTTCGGAACAAAGTGTCAGGTATGAAATAAAGACTGAAGTGGGGAACATCGGTTTGAAAACATTAGTTCCTGTAGGACTTTTAGTCAATGAACTTGTATCCAATTCACTCAAGCATGCCTTTGACGACCTGGATAACGCACGGATTGAGATTGAGATCCAAAAGGAAGGGGAAAATTGCCTGCGGATAAGGTATTTCGATAACGGAATATGGAAGCACCAGGTCGAAAACTCCACTTTTGGCCTGATACTGATTGATGCCTTGATTGAACAGCTGGATGGGAGCAAGGAAATTCAACGGGAAGC
>DJFP01000095.1:6676-33915 GCA_002432565.1 Flavobacteriales bacterium UBA5869 | reverse complement strand
TATAAATCATCAGGTAAGCTTGCCTGTTTGTATGATTTTGCTTTCGGTTTTAACTTGTCAATGAATACGACTCTGAATTTCTCACCGTCAACCGTAAAGATCATTTCAGAGATACCGTTTGTTACTACCGGATTTGTCTTTTTTGAGTTGTAAAACTTCTTTTCCAATAAGTAGTAAGTTCCATCGTCGTATTGAAGGAAAACAGAAACAACGCATCCATTCTCAACGCGTGCTTTACCTGTCAAACATTCAGTGCCCTCAGGAGTAAAGAAACTAACGATAACATTTCTGTGCATATCATCAGCAACTGTGTAGGAACCTCTTTTCGAAAAGGCTTCTTCTAATTTTTTAAAACAGTCATCTTGTGCTGATGCGCTATATCCTAAAGTTAAGGCTAGAATGGCAAGTAGAATATTTTTCATAGTTGTTTTTGTGTTAAGGAGCCAACTCCGATTTTCAAATATAACAAGTTTATCCAAAATGGTAACTGCACTCAATAATTATTTATTTTTGACAAACAATCCCATTTGTAGAGGCATGAAACAAATAGCAGACCATTTTAACGAAGCGCTCGAGATTTTGCAAAAATTTAACACCGAAGCGAATCATCAATTGATCCGGGATGCCGGGAATTTAATGGTTTCAGCCATTCAATCAGGTGGGAAAATCATTTCTTGCGGGAACGGTGGTTCTATGTGTGACGCCATGCATTTTGCAGAAGAATTAACAGGAAGATACCGAGACGACAGGAAGGCGATTCCTGCTTTGAGCATTTCAGACCCCTCGCATATCAGCTGTGTGGGAAATGATTACGGGTATGATTTTATTTTCTCGCGGTATGTTGAGGCTTTAGGACAACCGGGAGACGTGCTTCTGGCTATTTCAACCTCCGGGAATTCCAAAAACGTGCTTAAAGCAATTGAGGCAGCAAAAGCAAAAGGAATGAAGATCGTTGGTCTTACCGGGAAAGACGGTGGTAAAATGGCCGGCCTTTGCGACGTGGAAATTCGTGCTCCGTATGCAAATTATGCCGACAGGGCGCAGGAAATCCACATTAAAGTAATTCATACGCTGATAGACTTTATTGAACGTCAATTGAATGCGTGATTTTCTGAGAGGAAATATTCGACGGATTACGCTCCTGGTCATTGTCGGTGCATTTTCACTTTCGTTCTCCGGGAAAATAAAGGAGGTCGTGAAGGGAGAATCTACCTGCGTGTGCGCCTATGACGGATACGGATATTACATGTACCTGACGCAGTTTTTCCAGTACCGGAATCTGAATTTCAAACAGAACGAACTTCAGGCTGTCCAGGATAAGCATTGCGAGGGAGCTGTCGTTTATCAGCTTCACACGGTAGAAAACGGGAATGCGCTGGATATTTACCACATGGGTCAGGCTTACCTGGAATTGCCGGCTTATACCGTTGGTCATTTGTTTGCCAAGATCGGCGGTTATCCCAAGGATGGTTTTAGTAAGCCCTACCACATTGCTTTTTTGCTGAATGCCCTGCTTTTTATTCTATTGGGAATTTACTTTCTGAATAAAATACTGCGCTTATTTTTTGCGGATCATATCAGTGCCCTGGTTCTTCTGATTGTTTATTTCGGGACTAATTTTTGGGTAACGGCAGTTCATGGTTACCAGTTGCAGCATATTTACCTGTTCACTTTGATCGCGGCACTTTTTTATTACTTACTGAAGGTCCGGGAAACGAAAAAGAATAAGCATTTGATTCTTGCGGCGTTGGTTTTAGGAATCATTTCTTCCGTTCGCCCCACGCATGCTTTATTGGGGATCTTGCCATTGCTAATGCTTCGGAAAGTTTATCCGTCGAGTTGGGCCTATTGGAAAGCAATCCTGTTGTTTCCTCTGGCTGGCTTGTTGTTCAATCTTCCGCAAATGATCTATTGGAAGGTAATGGGAGGGAACTGGTTCATTTTGAACATGCATGTGGAAGAAGTGATCATTACGGATCCGCATATTTTCGATTTCCTGTTTAGTTATAAGAAAGGCTGGCTGCTTTACAGTCCGGTGTTTTTACTGCTGATTCCCGGTTTTGTACAGCTTTACAGGCAGCGAAAAGCATTCTTTTGGCCGGTTTTTGGTTCGTTACTTTTATTGATCTGGATTTTTGCTTCCTGGGAATGCTGGTGGTACGCAGCTTCATTCGGTTCGCGCGCAATGGTGGATTTGTATCCATTATTGGCCTTGCCTTTGGGATTCGGTTTGGTTTATTTGACAAAAACAAGAATGAGAAGAGCTGCAACGATGATTTTTGTAGTTTGTACCCTGGCTTTATCGGTTTTTCAATCCGAACAGTTTTCAATAGGTTACTTACATCCGGACCGTATGACCAAAGCACATTATTGGTATATTTTCGGGAAATTGTCCATGCCCGATTACCAGGTAAACCGGTTGGAGATTGATCGTTCCAATACAACCTGGCCGGAAAAGATCCAGCCTGAAAAATTGGGATTCGGGAAGCTGGAACAACTCCTTTTCTGTGAAGTGAATAACCGGAAATCACCGGCGGGAACAAGTACCTTGTTGGTGAAGAAACCCTATTTTCCAACGCTGAAAACGGATGAAACACGATTTGAGGCAGAAATTATTTATCAGAACCAGGACAGCTTGCTTCCGGGTACTATTAAGTTCGAAGCATTTAGCAAGTACAATACCTATGACTGGAAATTCTATTCGCTGCCAACACAGAAAAGAGCAGGTGAAACAGATACACTGCTTGTGAGGTTCAATCTTCCGAGAATCAATCATACAGCAGACAAAATCCAGGTCTATATCGAAAATCCGGGTAAAAAAGACATCATTGTTCACAAATTAAAAATAAAGGCATTAAGTTTGATCAGAAACTAAACTTGAACATTTTTAACTGTTAAATAAACTACCATGAGCTCATTTTCGCATTTTTTCGATTCGGGAGAACAAGCACGTCAGAAAGGACATTTCAGGAATCTGATTATGCTGGCACGTATCGACGGGAACGTCAGTTTTGCAGAGAACCAATTACTGAAAAAAATTGCTACCAAACTTTCATTGACAGAAGAACAAGTCGTTGAAATTTGCGAAAATCCGGATGACTATCCATTCATTCCGCCTGTTACCAGGGAAGAACGTTACGAGCGGTTTATACAACTGATCCAGCTTTTGGGAGTCGATGGGAATATGGATGCCAATGAGACCAGGCTGGTAAAAAGATTGGGTCTTGAACTCGGATTCACACCGGAACGCATCGATGAGAAATTCCCGATTATTTTGGAACACTTAAGAAAAGGAATGAATCGGGAAGAGGTATTGCGGATTGTGATCTGATCCGGCAATTATTTCTTTTTCTTCAATTGGTCTTCCAAGCGTTTCGTTAAAAGCTGGAAAAGCAGTTTCGAATCCTGCGGGTTCAATTTTCTCCCGAAACGGATAGTCTTTCCTAAGTAGTCAAACTCAATGCGTTCTCCTCCGCGGATCCACGGAGAATTTTCCCAGGCCGCCTGGAAAGAGTTGGCTTTCGGAACGGAAACACGTACTTTTTTGATGTTTTCCAAATAGTATTCTTTGGCTTTTCCATAGGTCCCGATACTGGTTTTAATGGTCATGGAAATTTTATCGACTTTGATATACTCACGACCGTACATGATCCAGAGAAAAGTCCTGCCGACACGAATAAAATAATACGCCCAAAACGACAGGAAAATGATGGTGATGATCAATAATTGCTGACGTTCTTTCGCATCCAGGGATTTACGGCTGACTTCATCAAATCCATAGATGTTCCCGGATAACCAGGCCCAAATAATAGTTGCCCCGATTGCAAGCCACATAAAACACCAGGCACCCATCAGCGCTTTTATAAATCCAACCTGCTCCGGAGTGATGATAACTGTCGTTTTATTCTGATCGTCGAGATAACTAATTCGGTTTCCAATCCATTTCATGAAACAAAAATAGTAAAAAAAGTAGGGGCGTCTTGGCTAAGCCGAGACACCCCTACTTTTTTTATGTTCAATCTAATTATTGAATAATTACTTTTTTCTGCGTAACTGCATTGTTCATTTTAACGTTCACAAAGTAAACTCCCGCAGGTGTGTTGCTTGTGTTGATCGTAATCACAGAAGCACCGTTTAGCTGCCCGTAATTTTTGCCGGAAATCTCTTTTCCTGCGATATCGGTAACTGAAATGGATACTTCGCTTTGCTCCTTGATCTGCAGGCTAACTGAAACAGTTGTGGTAGCAGGGTTCGGATAAACCTGTACCAGGTCATCGATTTGATCCAGATCACTCAGGCCTGCTGTTACGTCTGTTCCTGCTACAAATCCATTTGCTACAGCTTCTGTAATCGTTGCTTTTCCGGCATTGTCAATTTTTCCCTGAGGATTGAACAACAACCCGACGATG
Organism: Flavobacteriales bacterium UBA5869; assembly: GCA_002432565.1. Lineage (GTDB taxonomy): Bacteria > Bacteroidota > Bacteroidia > Flavobacteriales_D > Crocinitomicaceae > Fluviicola. The sequence goes on along the minus strand of DJFP01000095.1, from coordinate 29,506 downwards.
TGGATTTTCGTTTCATCCCATGATGCAGGAATGATAAACGTAGCTGTAATAGTATGTGTTTCTCCTGTATTTACGGTTGCAGGGAAACTGTTTGCAGCACCTGTAAAACTAGGTGCAATAGCTCTTGCAACATGATCGTAAACCATTTGTGCGGCAGGCACCGGGTTCGGCAGGGATTCAAATCCACCCATTGGTCCGGCAGCGTTATTAGCGTATGCATTGGATTGATTATACCCGCTTCCGGTTCCGGTTACCTCATCTTCTGTCAGAACGATTCCTAATTTGTAAGAATTGGTTGCGGAAGACAGGAANNCCGTTTTCGATGGATGCTTTCGGAGCTACCTGAACACGTGTTAAGAAATCTGCTTCCATTTCGGAAGGATCAACAACACTCATGCGGTCAACCAAAGCAGACGGATAGCCTGAAACCAATCCTCCGATTCCGTCATCATAAGTTGTTACAACCATTGGGTCACCGTTATGAACTGCGATTCCTGCCCAGTAATTGCTGTATTTTTCTTCCATCATGTCCATGAAAACAGCACCTCTCGGACACCATTGGCACCAGGTTCCTGTTCCTTCTTCTCCAACTACCATTTTACCGGCAGCAGGCGTTAACGGACTCAGATCGATAGAAAGTTCATCGTCATTTGCATCCATATCAGCTCCGGCATTATTTACATTGCTTACAGTTGCAACCATCGGCATGCTTGTNNTTATTTCCATTGTAGTCAACATCCAATTCGAAAGAAGTGATCGGAGTTGTTCCCAGGTTTCTGACAACTACTTTTGGAGTTACAGCATTCCCTGCCAGCATTCCCTGGTCGAACGATAAACCGTTGACAGCGGCATTTACCGAAGGAAGGGTATATGGTGTAATTACAGTGTGAAAGTCATCAATGAAATAACCGCAGCTGTACGGAGCATTTTGGTCCGTAGGGAAGATGTCAATGGATGCGATCTGGTTGATCGGATTCGAGAATGAACCTACGGAAACATTATCAATAAACACTTCCCAGTTGTTCGTGTTGAAATTGATGGCAATGTGGAAATTGAACCAGGTATTTTGCGGATAAGATGCCCCGGTAAAGTTCAATCCGTTTTGGTTGTTGATCGTAATGGTTCCGTTGTCATTGAAGAAGCAGTCCATTGCCCAAACCTGGCCGATCGTTGCATTGCGCTGAAAATTGAAATATCCGGCTTTTCCTGTTTCAACTTTGATATTGAAGTCCATATCAAACTGGCCGGTATTTAAAACCCCGAAGTTACGCACCAGGTCCACAGGCCCACCGTTTTGTGAAGAAGTAGAGAAATACAACGAGTTGCTTGGTGAAGCTGCATCTGCGCTGGAAACCAGTACGTCCTCATTTCCCCCGGGAGCATTGCTCCAGGTTGTCCATGCGCCGCCACTTTGCGGGCATAATTTTTGTCCTGCGGTATAAGAGTCAAAATTATCGGTGAAAGTCTGACCAAATGCTGCAATACTTGATAAGAAACCAAGAGTGAGTAATTGTTTTTTCATAAAGTAAGAGTATAGAATATGTCTAAATATACTAAATGAAAAACAGACAGTGGTTTCCTTATTCTCTTTTATTATTGAAATCTTATAAAGGATTTATTTATTTCTTAACAAACTGGATACTTGACGATTCGGTTCCTAAATCCAGGACAAAACGGTAAACGCCGTTTTGAAGGTTGGAAACATCAATTGGTTTTAAAACAATTTTACTTTTTGTATTCTCCAAAGGTATTTGTTCGATAAGTCTTCCTACTGCGTCGAAAATATGCAATGTTCCCGGTTGTTTTGAATAATACGTGAGGTTTGTTAACTCTGACGAAGGGTTTGGAGATAAGGTATTTGGACTAATACCCGATTTGCAGGTCACTGATTTTAACTCGGAATAATCAGATATGCCGTTGGAATGAATTTCTTTTAGCCGGTAGAAAACCATTTTGTCTTTTTCGAGATCGTCTCTGAATACGAACTGTTTAGAATCGGAAGAGCTGGACGGTTGTGTTACACTTCCTATAATATCCCAGAATTCGCCGGTATAGCTCCTTTGTACTTCATAGGTACTGTTGCTTTCCAACGGAGCATCCCAGGAGATAAATGCCAGGCTCGTTTCACAATCTGTTTGGACACTGAAATTATTCATGTTTGCACTCAATGCCGAGCAGCCTACGGTTGCTGTGCCCCCAAAAACCATTGGTACCGTTGTAACTACTGAACTATAATTGGAAAAGCAGATGATGTATTGTGTATTAGCTGTTACTGCTAAAGGCGGTTCATAATTTCCCCAGCTTCCCCCGGCGGGTAGAGTGGATGTCAGACCGGTTCCACCAGTGTTTGTCTCATTCCAGTTACACCTTACCGGTGCAACTGTATTGGCTGTAATTGCTGAGCAGGTCCCTGTGCCGGTATAAGGATACATGATCCAGTCATAAAAGCCTGCCTGGGCACCTCCCGCTCCGAACGAAAATTCTAAATTCCCGGCTGTGTAGACATTGATCACCATCCAGGTGCTGTTATTTTCCCCTGATTGCAGACAGCCCATATTTCCTCCGCCCCAGGGACTCACTGGTCCAAAGTAAGGATCATAATACGGATTTCCCAGTGATCCTGAAACAGGTATTTCGTCAATAGTACCGTATCCGTTCGGATCGATCTGGAAACCTGCGTTGCTGCAAATGTTTACGTGGTTTGCACATTCCGAAGCGACTACAGGACCCGAATAAGTACTTTGTACGGCGCAAATCGTTCCGTTGGTTGCTGAGGTCGGAGGCCCCGTATTTGCAGCATTTGTAGCAAAAATAACTGCAAAGTAGGTTTGACCCACTACCGTAGCAAAGCTCACGCTTTCATCAACACCGTTTCCGGATTGTGAGCAGCCAAGCGGGGTAAAGGTACCTCCACAGGTTCCCGATACGATCATCAACCCGGGATTGGGTCCGTTCGTAGTGGCGTCGGTAACGGTTACGGTGGTGTAGGTAGAAGTTGCCGTAAACTGAAAAAATCCATCTATGTCATCCCATCCGCAGGACGGTTCGGTGCTGAAATTGTCAAAATAGGATGTCGGAATGGAATAATTCGTTGGTGTACAAGCTGCTCCTACAGTTAATGTGGGGACTGTTCCGGTACAATTGTCTGATTGTCCGAAAACAGGTATAATTTGACAAAGAATAAGCAGTAATAGTAAATTTTTCATGATCAGCGGCAGTTGTTTTTTGATAATTCAATCATCTTACCACCATTTGTGTAAGCGGCATCATAATAACATTTCACAGGATATCCATGATTTTCAAACCAATTCAAAAAAGTTTGGTCTAAAAGATTTTCATTCGGTGCATAAATACCCAGATAAATTCCGGTAGAATTGTCCATTCTGGAAGTCCTGACCCCCGGGATTTGTTTAAATGCCTGAGAAATTTCTGATTGAGCTTCCTGAGTAATCTCCGAATCGATTATGATTTTGATATACCTCTCGGAATCTTCCAGATCACTCTGCTGGGAAAAAGCAGTAAATTGAAGTGCAAAAAACGCAAGAGTAATAGATAGAATTTTGACCATTAGTTATAGTAAGTTGTAATAAATTGTGCGCTAAATTTAAAACTAATTTTTACATAGATTGCTAGAAACAAGCATTTTAACGTTTTGAGTATGCAAAACAATACTTTGAGTTAATAAATCGGTGATGTTAACGAAATACGCTTTTCGCCCCGTTTTCAAATGTTCAAATGTTCAAATGTTCAAATTAGACGGTTTAAACATTTTCACCTCTCTTAGCGTATCAGCGTCACGTTTCCTTTAATGATTTTTTGCTCTCCCTGCACGCAGGTAGCTTCCAGGTAGTAATCATAGGTGTCCGGCTTCAGGAGTTTGTCTCTGAATGTTCCGTCCCAGCCAATGTTTTGATCCGTAGTTTCAAAGACCATTTCGCCCCAGCGGTCAAAAATCCGGAAAAGGATCTTGGTGGCAATGGCACTTCTGACATAGAGTACGTCGTTTTCCAAATCTCCGTTCGGTGAGAAAGCATTGGGAACGTATACATAAGTTCGGTCACAAACCACTTCGAGCACGTTTACTTTTACGGAAGCGGATTTGGTGCAGATCCCGTCTGTGATGCTTACGGTGTAAATGGTTGTCTGCTCGGGAGTTGCCTGTGTGATCTGGCTGTAAGGACTGGACAGACCTGCCTGCGGGAACCATGCATACGAATACCCGGAAGGAGAGGCTGTTAAGGTGCTGCTGCCTCCGGGAACCACGTATTCCGGGTTGGCCTGTGCGCTGACCGTTCCGGATAAAGTTCCTACGGTGACATAAATCGAATCCCGGTCAAAACATCCGTTTGATCCGTTTGCATCCACATACACCCATTGACTGACCGGCGGATTGGCAATTACTACGTTTTGCTGCGGAGTAGCTGTTAAAATATTCGTGGGGCTCCAAACATAGCTGAATGTTACATTGGGAACATTGATGTTTGCAGTCAATGTGGTCGGTTCATTGAGGCAGATGGAATCATTGCCGCTGATCGTTAAGCTGCCACCAATAAAGAAAACGGTGACACTGTCTATTTTCGAACAATAGGCATTTCCGGCCCTCACATAGTAAGTGGTTGTTCCTCCGGGAGTAATATTTAGCACAGAATCTGCCACGGAAGGATTTAAAGTGTCTGAAAACAGGATGTCTGACGACCAGATAAAATAATCTGCCGAGCCGGATGAATTGGCTGTAAATGTCAGTGGCAGGGGAGAACACAAAATGGTGTCATTGGAAACAGCCAGCTGGATATCCGGTAGGACGTTAATCGTAATTTCATTGGTATCTGTCAGCAAACAAACCGAATCCGTTACCCGTAGTTGAACGGTATAAGTTCCCGGTTCGGTATAGGTCACGGTAGGTGAAAATACCGTGGAAGTGGTATTGTTGCCGAAATCCCATTCATAAGAATCCGAAGGGGAACTGGTATTGGTAAATGTAACCGTGAAATCTTCACAACCACCTAAGCTGCTTGGAGTAAACTCGGCTTTCGGCAATAGCTGGAAATCGAATTTGAAGACGACATTGTTGCAGTTGGTGCTTAGGTTGGTGTTTGACCACGCATTGGGGGTAGTCGGAAAATCACTATGACCCTGGCAGCCACCGCAAACACTTTGATAAACAATTCCGTTCTTATCGAAACGGGAAGTTCCTCCGTCCACATGTTCCTGGGCATCAGGTCCCCCTAAATAACTAGCATAAAGCAGACCGGAAAAGTCACGCTTATAGACAAACAAGTAGAAGTTAAATCCATCGCCTGAATTGGATTGGAAAGCATCTGAACTGACCGGCATTCCGGAAAGTGGAGTGGTCTGCAAAATACTTGCTCCCCAACCGGAAACGTACATGTTTCCGCAAATATCAACCAGGAAAGCTGCCGGAGAAATGTTGATATTCGGGCTTCCGTTCCCAAACACTGTGGAGTTCAGGATTGTGGTAAGGTTGGGATCTAATTTTGCAATAAACTGGCTGCTATTGGGATAACTCTGCGAGTTAATGACCGGGAAATTTCCGCCTTCCGATTGACCTAAAACAAAGATCTCGTCGTTCCGATTTATTTCTATAAAGAAGGTTTGATCATATAAAGTATCTCCGATATAAGTACTTTGTAGAAGTGTTTGCCCGTTTGGAGTGAGTTTTCCTACAAAACCATCTGCTTTCCCGCCCAGGTAATTGGGATTCAGTCCGCCCGTTGTTCCCGGTAGATCAGTACTGGAGGTTCCTCCTGCGAAAACTACATTGTAGCTCGAATCAATTTTAACTGAGTAACAGGCATCGTTGTTGCTGCCTCCGAAATAGCTCGACCACATCATCGTGCTCAAGTCACTGCTCAGTTTGAAAATAACGCCGTCCTGCTGACCGGATTTGGTGGGCTGAAAGGCATTCATTACCGGGAAATTTGTTGAGCGCGTAGAGGATGCAACCAGGCAGTTCCCCAGGGAATCGAGCATGATCTCGCCTCTGAAATTGTCTCCGTAATTGGTAGTCAAAGAATCATAGACATTTGTACCGCTTTTCATATTGACCCCATCATTCAGTGAGCCTCCTACATAAGTGGAGCCAAGCAGGTTGTGCCCGTTTGCGCTGATCTTCGATACGTAGATATCAGTTCCCTGATTGTAGAAATGAACACCGTTGCTGGTGAAGTTTGCACCGGCTACTCCTCCTGCATGTAAAGGCTGATAAGCATTTACCACGGGGAAGTTAGTACTGGAAGTTGCTCCGTAAATATAGAGGTTGTTATTTTGGTCACAGATCAAACTATGGGCGGTTTCTGATCCCTGGCTGGGACTTCCTCCTCCCAAAAAGGTAGTCCAGATCATATTTTGCCCGTCCGGTGAATATTTGGATACAAAAACATCTGTAATTCCGTAGGTTGGCGAATTGCCGACTGTGGTAAAGGTTGAAGTGATATCGTAGGCAGCGTTATCGGGCGTCGGATATCCATTCCCAAAAACAGTTCCGGCAGAATAAGCCGTCCCATCGTAACCATAAGTAGCTGTCATTCCGAAATTATCCGAGGGTGATCCGGAATAGGTCGCGAATACTAAAACCGGGTCAATAATGATACTTGCGAGTGGATTGTACTTTCCAAGCTTAAATGTCAAAATGGTTCCGTTCAGTTTAAATGCACAGGGAATTTCTGTCAATTTTCCATTCAAAAGCTGGTAGGCAATCGGTTTTTGTTCAATGATTTTTCCCAAACTCGTTTCAAGAACCAGGTCGCCGTTCTTAGCGATGGAAATTTGCCGGAAGTTTTTCAGGTCAACCTGGATATTCCCCATCGGGCTTCCCGGTGAACACCACAATTCGTACTTGAATTTTTCAGGAGTATCAAAGACTTTCAGATCGATGCCGTTGTAGAAGTTCTTGAGTGTTACTTCCCGGAAACTTCTGACCTCAGAAGTCCACCTGGAGGAATCATTTCCTAAAAAGTAATTGTAATAATAAGGAAGCGGCTTTTCTTTGATGATTTCGTAAACTTTATTGGAACCGATGAAATGAGCGGCAGATAAAGTGCTTTTAATTTCAGTTGAAGTATCTGAACTTTTCCCGAGGTGTGCACGTTTCATCGGTGAATAATCCCGGAGGTCGTACAAGAAACCGTGCTGCTGCACCCAGATGTTGTTTCCCTGTGATCTGGACTGGAACAAGACCTTCTCGTCCCACTGGCCTTTGTTTTCAACCAATGCATAGTGCGACGGGTGCTCATGGTTAATTTCCTGGGCATAAGACTGCAGACAAAAAAAGAGGGCGCAAAAGATTCCAAAAATCGGCTTCATAACTGAAAGATAGGAAAATGTTTAAAAAGGTTGCTTTTTTGAGTGTAACTTTTGTCAATCAAATTGCTGTGGTTATATTTGATATAAATTCGAGCATATGACAACTCAATGGGTCTTCAACGAAGTTGCAACAATTACAGAAAAAAATATCCAACAATTAAAATCGAAATTTTCAACTTATTCTGAGAATCAATTAGCGTGGAAACCCAATCCTGCGACCTGGAGTTTAGCCGAAATTTTTGCCCATCTGAATGCTTACGCGAAGTTTTACCATTCCACTTTAAATGACCGCATCGACCGGACCCGTTTCCGTATTCCGCGTATCAATTATACCTCATCGCCTTTGGGGAAATCTGCCTGGATGTCGATGAAACTGGGGAATGCCCGCAATGTGAAACGAAAGTTCAATGCACCGGGCGAGTATAATCCTTCTGTAAATCCTGCTTTGGTGACCGGCGAAGAAATCAAGACCTTGCTGCAGGGACAAAACGACTTCCTGGCAATTATTGAAAAATCGGTGGCGGTGAACCTGAAAAAAGTGAAAGTTCCGATCTCGATTTCCAAACTGGTGCGCCTGCGTTTGGGAGATGCATTGTTGTTTGTTGCTTATCACAACGACCGGCACATGGAACAGGCACTCAAGCTGACAAAAAATCCTCAATTCCCTAAAAAGTGAGCAGAATACACGCCTTTTGCAAAGCTAGCATTGCTCCGGTTCGCGGAGATGCAAGCGACCGGGCTGAAATAGTGACCCAACTTCTTTTCGGAGAAGTAGTCGAGATATTAGAAGTGAAGGAACAGTGGCTTCATATCCGTTCGTTCATGGATGGTTACGAAGGCTGGATCGATTCCAAACAGGTACAGGACCTGAGAGAGAAAGAAGTTTCCCGCTGGCTGGATGGCTTATTGACCGAATATTCGGAATTCCGTATTGTGGAAGGACCGGAAGGAAAACAAGTTCTGCCGAAAGGTTTTTACCGCCCGGGAGATGGAGAAGATATTTTCCATATTGGCAAATTCGAGTACCGCTTTTTGAACGAGCCTGATGCGGATCCGGATTCCCTGATCGATTATGCCATGACATACCTGAATGCTCCCTATCTGTGGGGCGGGAAAACCATGTTCGGGATCGATTGTTCCGGGTTTATGCAGCAGATCCACCGCGTTTTCAATTACCAGCTTCCACGCAATGCTTCGCAGCAACAGGAACTGGGACAGGAAATTGACTTTGAGGACCGCGAACCGGGAGATTTGGCTTTCTTCGTTTCCGATGCCGGAAAGATCCACCACGTAGGTTTGCTGATCAACAAAGACGAGATCATTCACGCCCACGGATACGTGCGAATCGACGACTTCAGTTCCAAAGGAATTACGCGCAAGATCGACGAAGTGCATTCGCATAAACTGCATTCCATTAAGCGATTGTAATAAGGGCTGGGATTTTGAGTAAATCAAACTATATTTGCGCNNTTTAGGATAGAAAGTAAATTGGAATAGAACAATAAATTAAAATAAGCATGAAACGCGATCAGGAAGTATTTGACTTAATTGCTGCAGAAAGACAGCGTCAGGAACATGGAATCGAATTAATTGCCTCTGAGAACTTTGTCTCCGATGAGGTGATGGAAGCAATGGGTTCCGTATTGACTAATAAATATGCAGAAGGACTTCCCGGGAAGCGTTACTACGGTGGTTGTGAAGTCGTGGACAAAGTAGAACAGCTGGCTATCGACCGTTTGTGCAAATTATTCGGGGCAACCTGGGCAAACGTGCAGCCACATTCCGGAGCACAGGCAAATGCAGCCGTTTTCTTAGCTTGCTTAAAGCCGGGAGATAAAATCTTAGGATTCGATTTGAGCCACGGAGGACACTTAACACACGGTTCTTCCGTAAACTTTTCTGGTAAATTATACGAACCGCATTTCTACGGTGTGAGCCAGGAAACAGGTTTGGTGGATTACGACATGATGGAAGAAGTTGCCAAGCGCGAAAAACCAAAAATGATCATTTGTGGTGCCTCTGCTTATTCCAGAGATTGGGATTACGCACGCATCCGCAAAATTGCTGACGAAGTAGGTGCTTTGATCCTGGCAGATATTTCACACCCTGCAGGTTTGATCGCTGCAGGTTTGCTGAACGATCCGCTTGACCACTGCCACATCGTTACAACAACGACACACAAAACGTTGCGCGGACCGCGCGGAGGGGTGATCATGATGCGCCACAACTTCGACAATCCGTTCGGACTGAAGTGGAACAACGGAAACCCGAAATCCATGGGAGCATTGCTGGATGCAGCCGTATTCCCGGGAATCCAGGGTGGACCGCTGGAGCACGTGATCGCAGCGAAAGCAGTTGCGTTCGGTGAGGCATTGTCTGACAACTACAAAACATACATGGGCCAGGTGAAGAAGAACGCTGCTTTGATGGCGGAAGAATTCACGAAACTGGGCTACAAAATCATTTCCGGCGGAACGGACAATCACAGCATGCTGATTGATTTGCGCTCCAAAGGAGTAACAGGGAAAGATGCCGAGAACAACCTGGTATTGGCAGATATTACGGTAAACAAGAACATGGTGCCGTTTGATACGGAATCGCCGTTTGTTACCTCAGGTATCCGTGTTGGAACTCCTGCCATTACCTCACGTGGAATCAAAGAAACAGAGATCCCGGCAATCGTGAAACTGATCGACCGCGTGTTGATGAACATCGGTGACGAAGAAACGATTAAATCCGTAAGATCGGAGGTGAATGCGTTGATGAGCGCCCGCCCGTTGTTTACGTGGTGATACTTTCTATAAGTATGGAATTAGAGGCTGCAATGAATCGCAGCCTTTTTCTTTTCCCACTGATGCACAGATGTGCAATGGCGCCTACCGGTCGCCATTTTTCTTTTTATTATGAGATGATCCATAGTTGAATAAATGATCTTTTTTCTTAAATTAAATAGAATGGAGAACTATTTATTGGAAAAAGAAACCTATGAAATCATCGGTCGTTGTATGGAAGTTCACAACGAATTAGGATCAGGATTTTCTGAAATTGTTTACAAAGACGCGTTGGAATATGAATTTGGAAGACATGGGATTTTATTTGAACGTGAGATTAAATACCAGGTAAAATATAAAGATATCATTCTACCACACGAATTCTATGCGGACTTTGTAGTATTTGGTTCAATTATCTTAGAAGTGAAGACTGTATCTGATTTGATAGATCAACATTTTGAACAAACAATCAATTATTTGTCTGTCTCAGGTAATGAAGTTGGTTTGCTTGTAAATTTCAGGAAACCAAAGCTGCAGTATAAAAGAATTATACTTACTGAAGAATAGTTTAGTACTTAAAAAATACATATACAACTGCGTTTCTTTTTATTTGTAGAAGGCTTGTTTTCTAAACATCGGTATTCGAACTGTTCTAATACGATTAAAGATAAATATCACACCAACAAAGAGGCGACCGGTAGGCGCCTCCGTTTATCTGTGTATCTGTGGTAAAAAAAGAAAGGGCCGCAACTGCGGACCCCTGATTATTTTATTTCTTGTGAAATCTATGAATAGATTAACCTCTTGAACAGAATGCATCCCAGGTTGTCCAGAAATGCGCGTTGATTGCCCCGATTGGCGGGTTGGTGCTGTCTGCCACAATCCCTACCATGGACGCGCAATTGCTGTTGCAGCCAATTTCATTCGTGCTTCCTTGTTGAGGAGGAATCTGGCGCCATGAATTCGTGGATCCGCTCCACATTTCAACTTTGATATCAAAAATACCCGAAAGGTTCGGAGTTTGAAGTTGTTGTGTAGGGTTTTCGCTGGAAATCATTCCGCTCCAGTTTCCCTGGGAGAACGTAACCTGCCATTTTGTGATCATTTTAGAAGTGTCGTTTTGTGGGGATAAATACACCCAGAATTGTGCGCCGTTACCCACTGTAAGAGTTCCGGACGAGTTTGCAATACCTGCTGACATAGTGAATAGTTTATAATATTTAGCTCCTACTCTTAGGCTTTTCGGAAACCGCCCACATTCACCGCTTTTTTACCTTCTTCCGGACCGGCCGCGTCCGTCTGAGAGGTGTTGTGAATAGTGTAAAGCGAATGTAAAGGATTTTTTGGGCTGCGGATTGCTTTTTGTCACGAGACGGGAGATTGGTGTCATGAATGGATTAAATAGAAGTATGAATATTAAATAACAAGTAGGGGCGTCTCGATTTAACCGAGGTGCCCCTACTTGTTTATCCTCCCCCTTGCATCCCCCTCCAAAGGGGGAGACTTTAAATCCGTTTTCAACAGAAAAATTTAACCCAATAAAATTATATCAAGTACCAGATTCAAATATTCGAAGTGCGATCTCAATTCCCCCTTTGGAGGGGGATAAAGGGGGAGGACTTTTTAAATCGAATTTCCATTATCCCGATCCCTGGAGGAATGCGGGATTGCCGTTCGCGCATGCTGGTAGATCAGTACAAAATCCGGGTGGTCTTTCCGGAAGATCTTGATCAGCCGGTCCATGCGGTCGCGCAGGATCTCTGTGATCTTCGACTGCACGTCTTCTATGGCTTGTGTAACTCCCTTCCTTCGCAGCAATGCCATGCGGGTAGATTCAATCAGTTCCGGCAATTCATCAATCCTGGAGATCAGGTCTGAAACAAAGGCCGGNNGTCGTTTGCATGCACTTTTGCCTTTCCTATGGAGAGCCTGGTGAGGGTAGATTTACTCATCTTATTCCGTTCCCGCAAGGCTACGTTGCCGTTGTCCTTCCCATACAGGTAAAGAGCGGTGTGCACCAGTGCCATGTCTTCGAACAGCTGCTTGAGCAGGGCTTGTTTTTCCAGCGTTACCCCGGTGGTTGCCGTGGATTGTTCGCTCAGTTTCGTGTCGAGGACTGCGAGCTTGCTTTCGAAAAGTCCGACTGCGGCTGCAAAAGCCGGCACGCTCGTCCAGATCGTTTGGTTTTCTTCCAACACGGTATGTACACTCCCGAACATACTGCGCTTGTTTAAGGTGATTTTATTCATAACTTTCTGTATTAAAAGTTCTGAAAGAGGCCTTGAAAAATGCGTGCCAAACTACTGAAAATGAACTGTTAACAGCTGTTAATCAGCCGTTTCATTGATTAAAATGCCCTTCTGTGCTTTTTTTCGCCGGGTTTGGATGATCCAACGGATGCCTTTGTAAGGCCTTCCTTCTGCTTTTGAAAGACTTTCGTCTGCTTCTGATTCACAACCGGCTGCTTCTGATTGCACTTCGGACACCTTTGATTCACTTTCGTGCGTCTTTGCAAGACCTTCAGACGCTTCTGATTCACTTTGGTGCGTCTTTGATTGAGCTTCGATTCGTTTTGCGAAACATCCGGCAGGGGTTGTAAGTACTTTAGGCTTCTTTTGCAAGCGCTAATGCGGAGCTTTGTAAGAGGTGCTGGCGGTTTTTGATTGGGGTTGCGGGGGTGTTGTAAGTGCGCCGGGCACCTGCGGTGCTTTTTCTTTTACCGCAGATNNATTTTAAGCGCGCTTTATACTTACGCTGAAGCTTTAGCATAGGCGCACCAGTCGCGCTAATTTATTCTATTTAGTATAGTTTTTACCGTTTCGATTTAAAAAAGAGAGGTGGCAGGCGCGGGCTTTTGATTGGGTGTGTGGGGGGATTGTAAGGGCGTCAGGCACCTGCGGTGCTTTTTCTTTGCCACAGATGCACAGATGTTCAACGGCGCCTACCGGTCGCCTTCTTATCTTGATAGTTGTGTATATCTATTAAAGCTGAAAGGTTGACCAATATACTTTATAAAAGAAGGGGAGAATCAGAGTGTTGAAAATTGTTGGGTGTTGTATTCAGTTGAATACAGATTAAATATTGCTGCTTTCCTATCATTGCATGAAGCAATTCCTTCTTATGAAAACAAACATCCTCAGCCTGATACAAGACGATATCAAAATTTCCCGCCTGATAGGAGTATTGGAAAACCTGGATATTTCAGCCAGCAGCTATTATTTGGGAAATGTAACGGTGATTTTCTCGCTGATGGGAATCAGCAACACCGAGCAAAACCAGGAGTTCTATCAACTTTTGCTCGAGCAGGCAGATGATTTGGAGAAATACCGGACACCAGAATCCTTCAGCAAACTTGCAGAGGAAGTTTATGAGAGGTTGGGGGAAAGGGTTTAGGAAGCCACAAAACACTCCCGGTGGTGCCAGCGCAGGTTTTCAATGGCAGGGTAGTAATCGGGGTTACGCGGCAGTAAAATTTCTTTCCCGTCAAATTGTCCCAGGGAATAGGGCGAATGGTTTTCCGAAATGGCTTTGGAGATTTTCACCCGGTAATCTTCCGTAATGGTGATCAGTCCGCGGTCGTAAGCCCGGTGCAGGTTGGGCGAAAGGGCAATGCCGTTGGTGATCGTATCGTCTTTTGAAATAGCGAAAGGAACCAGGTGACAGGCATCCACCATTTGCGCGTTGGTAGAAGACTCGATCCGCATTTCCGAAATGGCGCACTGGTAGCCGTAGATTTTTGGCACTTCGCGTTTGAAAACGCCGCCACGAACAAATACTTCTTCCTCGAATTCTTCCTTCGAAAGGGTTTCTTTCAGTTCATCAATGCGTTTGCGGTAAACAATCGCGTTTTCCCGCAGGATCTCTGCTTCCAGTTGGGTAAACAGATCGGCCTCGTGAACGTGGAACCGGTTTTTGGTTTCCGGGAAGTATTGGTCCAATAAGGCTTCTTCCATAACGGCTAATTGAACCGGGTCTTGCATTAGCTTAAAAACCTCGAAGTCTAATTCTGCAAAAGCCACCGTTTCTTTCAGGGCATTCAAACTGCGGATGCTGTTGGAAGAGGTAACCGGGATTTCCATGCCGCCATAAGTGACCAGTTTCCAAAACAGCTCCGACTTCATGTGGTAGAATGGCAAAGCAAAATTCGGAATGTGTGGCGTAACGACCAGCCTGCTCCAAATGGATTTAAATTCGAGTACCAGCTCCGGGGTAATTGCAATGCGGTTATTGCTGATTTCTCCTTTGCGCACGAGTTCCAGGATTGCGAGGAGCAAGATTGGTTTGTGCGGTGCTCCACCATATTTGGAATCGCGGCGGAGGCGGGAGAAGAAATGGAGGGGGTGGGGCATGGGTTAATCTTGTTTTAGGAGAACTTGAAGGTGCTTGTATTTCTCCGAAAAGTTCATCATTCCTTTCATCGTAAGATCTTCATTGGTAAAACTTCCGAAAAATGAATATTTATCCAATAAGCTAATATACGATTTATACTCTTCCTTAAAACTTGTCCAAAATAACCATTTCAATTCATTATATGTAAACTGGTTTAAATACATATTCATCAAATCGTGTTTTTCTGAATCATTGTGGTATTTAGATTGATCGATTGTTTTGATAATAAAAAAACAATTGTTGAAGTAACGATAGAAAAGTCCTTTTAAAGGCTCGTAGAAAAAGTCATAGGAACTTTCTAAAATTTCATAAGGATTTACATTTTTTTTATAATACTGATTGGCTCCATCAAACATTGCCCAGTCAAATAGTTCGATTGTTTCATCGAATACATTTGTTCCTGCTAAATTATTTGGGCATGTTCTGTAAAGTTCTTCTATTTTACTGTTGAATTCAATATCTCCATATTGTGTTTCTCTGTATTGATGATTATGTGAGTAAAGGAATATTTTTGTTTTTAATATCGAATAATTGTGAACAATAGATATATGTAAGTCAAACAAACGAAATAATTTTTGTTCTAAATCTTGTTTGTTGTTTTCTTTTTGTTGGTGAATAAATTGATCCTGAACTGCTTTGTTTGCATCTATTTGGGCTTTCAAGGCTGCAAAAACTAAAATTGAACCGGCTATATTGAGAAAGGGACTTGTGAGACCGCCAATAGTGTCACCTATGGTTCCTGTCTTAGTCCCAAAATGATGGTAGTCAAGTTGAGTAAATATTGTTGGGGCAATAAAGGCGAATATAAAGCATATTAGAGCAGGGATAAGATATATTAAGTAGGATTTCATTCAGAATTTCGATTAATAGTCCGTGTATTTGTTTATTTCTTAATGGTAGAAATTATTTTCAGTAATTTATCGAATTCTATATTGTCTTTTCCTTCTTCATTTTTTTGATCGATCTCATTACTAATGTTTTTTCTATTTAAATGGTTCGCAATAATTTTATCTAATGCTGTATTAACTCTAACAATGCTGTCGTTAATATCAAGCGATAAATCGTTAATTGATAACAGTAACCCTTGAATATACTTAGTACTGTGAATATTGTTGGAAATCGCGACCAATTGTCTTTGTGCTCTATTCATTTGAAATATGAATCCCCACATTAAAGCACCTGCAATTGGCAAAGGGAGTAAAACTAAAACATATTCACTGAAAGAAGGGATAGTATCTGCTTTTGCAATTTTATATAATAATGTTATTTCACATATAACAATTAGAAGCAAGGTAATAAGACCAAGTATTGCGTAAAAATTGTATAAGATATTCAATCTTGAATGCTCTGTTTCCAGAGGTTTTAAATATTCTTTAAGGTTGTTAAAAGTTTGATTTATTTTCCGTTCCCAATCATTTCTAGCATCTTCTTGTTTTTGCTTTAGTTCAAGCTCTTGCTTTTTTTTAAGTAATTCGTTTTCAACTAATTTAAGCTTTTCTTGCGTCTCTTGTGCTAATTTTTTCTGTCCTTCTGTTTCGTTTTTATTTTGAGTTAACGATAATTTTAATTCCTCTTCTCTAAGCTGAAGCTCCTTAATTTTTTGGTTGTAGTACTCTTCTGAGTTGACGGTTCTATTTCTAGATAAACTGGAATCTTTTAGTTTAGAATTTAAATATTCCAGAGTTAATTCTAAAGGAAATGGGTTTAATTCAAAATAGTTTTCATTAAGAAGCATTTCATCCATTACTGGATGCAAAAGTTCAATTATCAATTCTCTTGTTCCATGATGATCCACATTTTCCAACAAGTAATTAATTACAGACAACATCTTGTCCTTGCGAGATTCTTCGATTTTCGAATTTAAGATGTGTTTTTTGAAGAAGAATAACATATTTCTAGTTTCTTCAATTTCTTCAAACATTCTTTTTGTAAGACCCATTGTGTTTCAGTTACTAATTTTAGTTAACGAAGTAACGAAGACCTCTTGTTACTACTTGCCTTTCTCATTTAAAGTATTTGATAATGTTATCACAAAGGTCTTTACAAGTTATGTCGAGTATTTCTTCTTCATGTTTGTATGTTTTGTAGAGAATTTCGTTTTTGATTTCTTCCCGAAATTCTTTTAATCGTTCCCAGTTTGCCTTTGTGTTTTCAAAGTCCACGGAGTCTAATGACAGTACAGGTGCATTAGCATAGAAATATGCCATACCCAAAGGTGGGTTTGTTAAAAGTTTATTTCTTATTGCGTACAATAGTTCTTCGGCTGTCCCTGATGGAGAGCGGTCTTTACCAGTTTTAATATCGATGGTCGGACTGCCAAGTTTGTGTCTAAAGACTGCCAGGATAATGTTTGATTTTGATACTAAGTCCGAATTAATTATGTCTTGTGCATAACCAGTTTGAGAAGCAACACTTTCCCAACCCTCAACAATTATTCTTGCCCCACATCTCTCTTCATAATGTTCTCTTCGAAACTTAGTCTCCAGTTTGTCAAGAAGTAATTCTCTTTCACGTGTGATGTCACTTGGTGAAGCAATCAAGACTCTAATTTCTTTTAGCTCCTTTTTAGCAGGTCCTGGTATATGTTCAGCTTGAATGAATTCCGTTGTTTTTTCATTGGAGTAATTCGAACTTAGCTTTTTATCTTCAAGCATTACTTGAATTAAGTTCTGAAATTGCTTTAAACCTCTTTCAAAAGGGCTTTTCCAGTCGGTGCTTACTCCTCCAATAATTAATGAAGGAGTGTATGTTATATTCTCCAAATCATTTATGTAGTGGCTATCATTACCGAAGAGCTTTCTTATTAGCATTTTAGTTCTTTTCTCCAAGACATCAAATTCTTCCTTATTGTTATAAGTAATTTTTGATGCTGTTTCAACAAGGTTTTCTAGTAATTCTATTTCATTCATGTCGTTATGATATTATCATTAAGATTGCTATAACTTGCCTATCATGTACAACTACTTAACTGATGAAGCAACCGCAACCATTTATTATTCCTTTAATTAAACAAGATTGTTCTTAGTGGATTCGATGAGGTCTATGGCTTCCTGGGAATAAGCAGTAGTTATGCTGATCAACAGCCACGCAAGAGCAATTAATTTCATTCGTAACAATAAGGTTTCGCTACGAAGCTAAGAAAAGAATGGTTAGTTGATCCGTTTGGGTTGATTTTCAGTATTTACCACATGGGGGAAATGTGGTTTACCGAAGAAGCTTGCCAGGAGGCACTCTTTTACCACAGATCCCGACGAAATCATTGTCGGGACAAGTTGTACAGATTTTTAGGGCGCTTACCAGTCGCCCTTTTTTTTGTTAGTGTATGTATTATCTTGACCTTTCAAATCCACCCTCATGAAAAACAGTCTTTTCTTTCTCGCCATTGGTATAACTACTACATGTTGTCTATTCGGTTGCAAACCAGCACCAAAACCCATTACGGAAGAGGAGGCTTACACCTTGCTGAATGAATTGATCCTCGACGATACCTTGGTGATGCGTGAAATTTATTACCGCTTCGACAGCCTGACTTTATCTGACGAGATGAAAAAAGAATTCACCCCGGAGGAGGTGGCGTTTATGGAGGCGCAGATCAGGAAACCGTTGGCTAAAGAATTAAAACCGCGAACAATTAATTGGTTTCACAAGGATTACAAACCCGATCAGGATTTTGTGAGACCGATTTATGAAGCAGACTCAGGATTTGTAACACACATGTCCTTCCCGATTATTTCGCCGGATAGGAAGAAGATGCTCATCCATTGGACAACTGATTGCAACTGCTTGCTGGGCGGTTCAGCCGGAGATTATCTTTATGTGAAGAAGAACGGCCGCTGGAAACTGGTTCGAACGTTTAACGGCTGGATCTCTTAGTGGTAATGTGGTTTTCCGAAAGTTGATACCTGCTAATAGATACCACAGATGCACAGATGGTCTGCGGCGCCTACCGGTCGCCTTATTTTCTTAATGTTAGTAGAATTTTTGCTTCCTAAACATCTGTATAGGTATTCGAATAGCTCAAATACTATTAAAGATAACTATCACACCAAAAAAGAAGAGGCGACCGGTAGGCGCCTCCATTTATCTGTGCATCTGTGGAAAGAGAAAAGGTGCGCTGTCGAAGACGGCTCGCGCCCTGTAGTGCTGTACAATGCGGTTGTTCTGTGGTGGACGGTGATTATTCCCCCTTCGTCTGTCTTGCCAACAGCTTCGGGGAAACCTTGTAGCTTGCTGTGTATGTCATTCCCGGCTGGCGGGTTGAAAAGGTCATCAATGCTTTTTTGTACCAGGCAGCATCGGTTGCTTTCTTGCGGAAAGGTTCGTGGTGTGCTGTGTCATACAACACGCCTTCGTGCCACGCCCGGATCTCGTAGATGGAAAGCCCGTAGTATTCTGCGCGGTCCAGTACGATGGCGAAATCCCATTCGTTGAAATGGAGGTTTTCTTTCTGGTCGAACCCGTCGTTCAGGTTTTTCAAATCGGTAAATACGTTTTTCTCTAAGAATTCGGCCTGCTCCATATCGTTTGTAAAATTGGGGCAAAGGTACGCAGAAAATCCCTTTTTAGTTCAAATCATTTTCAGGCCCCTTTTTGGGCGATCCGAATTGGTCGAAAGAGGTGAATGGCGTGGCTGCCGGATCTCCAAATAATTTTTATATTCACAGGCAAAAACCATATTCACATGCCTCAACAAAAAATTCTTCGTTTTTTAGATCAAATCGGGATCCCGGTCCTGGAAACCGAATTGCCCGACGATTGTTTCCTGCCGGGACTTGCTCTTGAGAAAAACACTATTTTGATGGATCCGGCAAAAATGAAATACCCGGGAGATTTGCTGCATGAAGCCGGGCACATAGCGGTGACCGAAGAAGCGCTGCGTCCCCTGATCGGTACTGCAGCTATGGACCCCGAATGGCCGACCCCCGGTGATGAAATTGCATCCATTTTGTGGTCTTATGCCGCGCTTACGCATATAGGAATATCACCCGAGGTCGTTTTTCACCCGCATGGGTATAAGGAGCAATCCGATTGGTTTATCGAACAATTCCGGAATCAAAATTACATCGGGCTTCCGCTGCTGGAGTGGATGGGATTTTGCAGTCAAACCGAAAAGAATGGGGTAAAACCTTTTCCGCACATGATCAAATGGTTGCGATGAGTACAAAAGAGATCACGAAGTATTTAAAGTTCCCGATGCAGTTCGACGAACAGCGTTTGGTGAAAGACCTTGCACGGGCCATGGAATCGCAATGGGTACCGCATTTCAATACGGGCGGTTATACGGGGAATTGGAAGGTGGTGTCGCTGTATGCGAAAGACGGCAATGAACAGCACATTTTTGCGCTTTCCACAGATCATTCCGCCGTTTCCGAAACGCCTTTGATGAAGGAATGCGCGTATTTCAAAGAGGTCCTGGATTCGTTCAGCTTTCCCATTCTTTCGGTCCGATTACTGCGGCTGGAAGTGGGGGCGGAGATCAAACCGCACACCGATCATGAATTGGGGTATGAGGACGGACAGTTCCGGCTGCACATTCCCATTGTTACCAACCCGGATGTGGCATTTATCCTGGATGGTGAGCGCCTGACCATGCTTCCCGGCGAATGCTGGTATACCAATGTGAATTTCGTGCATTCGGTGGCGAATCGCGGAACGATAGACCGGGTACATCTCGTTATTGACGGCGAGCGGAATGCGTGGACAGATGAACTGTTCTTTGCCCAGGCTCCTGAATCGAGCTTTGAAGCGGACCGGGAGGAAAACCTTTCTCCGGAGACAATCAGACGCATGCTGGAAGAGCTGCGAAACAACCCGCAAATGGCCGGCCACCCNNATCATCGAAGAACTGGAGAGAAAGTTGGAAACAGGTAATTGAACCAATTCTTGTCAGATAAAGAATGAGCAGTTTGAAATAATTGTTGTCCGGTTAAATTTCCAACACCTCAAATAATCCTCTTTGTCTCCCTACTTTTTGCCCAGGCAGAANNCAGAAAAAGTAGGCAAAACTGCCTTTGCACAATTACAGCTTTCGGCCAACCAGCCTATCCGGATCAATCCATGAAAAGGCGGGATCAGGATCCAAAATGCAATCCTGTAGTTGTTTTACAAACACTACAGGATTAGCACTTTTCGGGATTGATAGCCAGATTGGCTGGCTGTCGTTTCTTCAAAAGATCAGAAGGACGGGTAATGATTGTAAGATTACGTAATAGTTCTACAGGTCGTGTAATTGTGCATTTTGGCAACTCGTATTAATCCATCAAAAAGATTAGATCCTTATTTCAAAAATCACCCTCCCTATTAGTTAGAATGGATTCAAACCTCACGAAATATGGAGAAGGAAGAAAGACAAATCTTTTTATCGGACAACAATGGTTTGAAATTAGTTGCTAATGCTCCATTGATAGACTACATTAATCAAGAAATTTCTTTTTTGACTAAAATCGTTCAATTTTCTCAGAACTGAAAACGGTGCTTAGGTGAACAAGATCGGGCACCTGTGCAGTAAATGGCAGTAAATTTTCCATACTGTTTGAGGCGGTACGCTGAGTTTATGGCAAATTCTGTCATAACCTGCTAACAGGTCGATTGGTTTACCCACACCTAGACCTTACCTTACAACTTTCGCAGTAGCTTCAGCGAAGGCGCAACGCTTGTCGTTGTTTCGTCTTCAAAAGCTACGCTTTTTCTTGGCTCCANNATCATCGAAGAACTGGAGAGAAAGCTGGAAAAGGATAGTTGAACGAATTCGTGTCTGGTAAAAAGATTCATTCTTTATCCCATTGTTGATTTACTGGGTTTTGAATCTGTTCTAATGCTTAATAGATACTTTTTGAAAATAAGATTAGATCTTTTTGACAAATTGATACTAGTTGCCAACATGCGCAATTATACGACCTGTAGAACTATTGCAGAATTTTCCGATCATTACCCGCCCTTCAGATCTTTTTGAAGAAGCGACAACCAGCCGATTTGGTTATCAATCCCGGAAAGTGCCAATTCTGTAGTGTTCCGGATAGCAATCCGTTGAACTCCCAAATTTCATTAAAAAAACCATTCGTTTTTGTAACTGAACTATGTTTGTTCCCTTTATTCGGAATAAACGGCAGCATGACAGAAAACTCAATCAATCCAAAACAACAGCAGGAAAAAGAAAAGGAATCGGATCAGATGTCTGAAGTATTGTGGTGGTTTTCCACGGCAATCAAAGAACTGATCGCGGATTGTACGGTAGACAGGAATCGCTACAAGATCCTCGGATCTGCAATGTTATTCACCTGGCTTTACGCCACGTTGGCCTGGGGATATTTCTGGAGCACCAACTCCGATTCTCCTTTCTTATTCGTCACATTGGGAATTTTTATGGGAGGTTTTGTGCTTTCCATCGACCGTGTTTTGGTTTCCTCTATCAATAAGAAAAGAACAAATATCGTAGCAATCGGGCTGCGGGTGATTATGGCTTTGTGTATCGGTGCGTTTTTGGCACAACCGATTATCCTGTTCATTTTCAGCTCCGATGTGGACCGCGAGATCCCGATCTTACTGGATAAGAAACTGGCTGAGAAGAAAATCGAAGTAGAGCAGGTGTACCAATCCCGCAAAGATGAATTGCTGGCGAATAAGAAGAAGCTGGAAGAAGATTTGAAGGAAAAGAGTGACCTGGCAATCGAAAAACAGAACGAATACCTCAAAGAGATCGACGGGACGGGAGGTTCGGGTAAATTCGGTATTGCAGGAATTGCAAAAGCCAAGCAGAACGGGTACCAGATAGCCAGGGATGCGTCGGACAAAGCNNTGGAAAAAATCACCAAAGAACTCGACGAGATCAATACCAAAGTGACCAAAAGCGTGGCGGATTTTGAGAAAACACTGGATGGAAAAGGATTCCTGATCAAGAAAGAAGCACTGCAATCCTTGTTCGACAAAGACAAAACGCACGGACTTCAAAACCAGTATTACCTGTTGATGGTGATTTTGACCCTGTTCGAATTGATCCCGATCATCAGTAAATTGTTTATGACATCCGGAGCATACGATACCAAAGTTGCCCTGCGGGAGGATTTTGAAACGAAAACCGCAACACTGGAGTCTGAGAAAGAGTTCCGGGAGCGTGAATTGATTTAATTATTAACGGAGTAATTTCGATTATCAAGTGGATTAAAGTAGTATAAGAGATTCACCTGATAATTAAATCATCGATAATTGATAATTGGATTTGAAGTATCTTTATGATGAACAAACAATTTTTCGTCATGAGATCAATCTTTGCTTTCTTGTTTCTATTTGCAGTAGGATCAGGCTTTTCACAGGTATTGGATTCTGTTAACTATTCCATCAACGGACAGCA
>DJFP01000095.1:0-6636 GCA_002432565.1 Flavobacteriales bacterium UBA5869 | reverse complement strand
GAAAGAGCGCTTCAGATTGCCAAAGAAGGAAATATCGGGTTTTGCATCGATATGTACGGCAAGGGGAAAGTTGCCAAAACACCGCAGGATGCACAAGCCTTGGCAATGCCGTTTTACCGCGATCCGGAATTTTCCTACGGGAGATTTATGGCCGGTTACAAGGAAGCCTTGAAAATCCAGGGAGTAAATCCGGCGAAAATGATCGCAATCGGTTACTGCTTTGGTGGATCTGTAGTGTTGAATGCGGCTAAAAAAGGTGCTCCTGTTGATGCGGTGGTGAGTTTCCACGGGAACCTGGACGGGATCCCGGTAGATAAGAGCAAACTGACAGCTGCAATCCTGGTTTGCAATGGAGCGGCAGATTCATTTGTATCAGCTGAAAGCATCCAGGCATTCAAAAAACAAATGACAGAAGCCGGTGCAGATCTGAAATTCATCGACTACCCGGATGCAACGCATGCATTTACGAATCCGCATTCAACGGAAGTCGGGAAGAAATTTTCCATGCCCATTTCCTACAACGAAGCGGCAGATAAACAAAGCTGGATCGATTTTAATAAATTCATGAAGTCAAAAGTGAAATAATTTCAGCAGGGGGCGGAAATTTTCCATCCCTGTTGAAATCCTAAAATCGTCCGGAGGCGTAATTGAACCATGAAATGGACCAGAAATACAATTGGATTCGCTATAGTTTTATCGTTAGCTGCCTGCTCAGGTTCGAAAGAAAGCATGTCGTACCTGGCTTTGGGAGATTCTTACACGATCGGGGAAAGTGTTCCCACAAACACCAATTTCCCTTATCAATTAGCGGATTCAATCAGTAAAAGGGGGAAAGCGTATGTAAGTCCGGTTATTATTGCACGCACGGGCTGGCGTACTGATCAATTAATAGCTGCGGTTGAATCTGCTCATTTGAAAAATGAATACGACCTGGTGACTTTACTGATCGGTGTGAACAATGAATTCCAGGGAAGGTCAATCGGTGAATACGAAAACGATTTTAAGCTGCTGTGTAAAAAGTCCATTGAACTTGCCGGGAACAAAAAGAAGCGGGTTATTGTTCTTTCCATTCCGGATTACGGCTTTACACCTTATGGAGAAACAAACCAAAAACGGATTTCAGAGCGAATCGATTTGTTCAATGCATCTAATAAGCACATTGCCGATTCATTGGGATTGAAGTACGTGAACGTAACGGAAATTTCAAGAAGGGGACTGAACGAGCCCGATTTGGTAGCAGAAGACGGGCTGCATCCCGGTGCTAAAATGTATGCACTTTGGGTAAAGGAAATTTTGAAAAAGCTGAAAGACCAAAGACATTAGACGCAAGACCATAGACTTGAATTTGCAAAAAAATCAAGTCTACTGTCTGTGGTCTTTAGTCTCATGTCTCTAAAGTCTTATCTTTGTTTCTATAAAAAAGCAAAGAAATGTCACAAATACCTGCAAATAATCCCGCTTTGAAATCCTGGATAGAAGTTCCTTCCAATTCGGATTTCCCGATTCAAAACCTGCCTTTTGGTGTCGTTAGAAATGAAAACCTGAAGCCGCATGTAGCTTCCCGGATCGGAGATAAAGTGATCGATCTGAAAACATTGCACGTATTGGGGTATTTGGAGAACCTGCCTTTCGAGTTGAGTGATTTTGATACGGATTCACTCAATCCGATGATGAAGAAAGGGAAAAAAGCAGTTCGTGATCTAAGAAACCGCTTGTCTAAACTGTTTGATGCAAATCAGCCGGATTTACAAAAGAACGAGCAGCATGTAGAGCAGGTGCTCATGTCTGTTGAAAGCGTGAAAATGTGCATGCCGGTTCAGATCGGCGATTACACGGATTTTTACTCGAGCCGCGAGCATGCCACAAACGTTGGAATGATGTTCCGCGATCCCGCAAATGCCTTGCTGCCGAACTGGTTGTGGCTTCCGGTTGGTTATCACGGAAGAGCGAGTTCCATCATTATCTCCGGAGAACCGGTAACGCGACCGAAAGGCCAAATCAAACCGAACCCGGAAGAACCGCCGATCTTTGCACCTTGCCGCAACCTGGATTTCGAGTTGGAAACTGCATTCATTACTTTCGATGGGAAACCTTTGGGTGAGTCTATTTCTACCGAAGAAGCGGAAGATTTTATCTTCGGGATGGTGTTGTTCAATGATTGGTCGGCACGTGATATCCAAACATGGGAATATGTTCCGCTCGGACCATTCCTGGCTAAGAATTTCGCATCGTCTATTTCACCATGGATTGTTACCCTGGACGCATTGCAGCCATTTAAAACAGACGGACCGAAACAAGATCCGGAAGTACTTTCGTATTTGAAATACGAAGGACAATTATCCTACGATATTCAATTAGAGGTATTCATCGAGCCTGAAAACGGGGCAGAAACGAAGATCTGTACTTCCAATTTCAAATACATGTATTGGAACATGGCGCAGCAGCTGGCGCATCATACGGTAAACGGATGTAATATCCGCTGCGGAGATTTGCTTGGTTCGGGGACCATTTCAGGGCCAACACCTGATTCTTACGGTTCTATGTTGGAACTGGCATGGAAAGGTACCAAGCCTTTGAAAATGAATGACGGAACTGAGCGTAAATTCATCCAGGACGGAGATAACGTGATCATGCGCGGATTCTCTTCCAAGGACGGTGTTCGCATTGGTTTCGGCGAAGTTTCCGGGAAAGTGCTTCCTGCCAAGAACTAAGATTTATTAAGATATAGAGAACCGTCGGCTGTTTGGCTGACGGTTTTTTTGTACCTGATATCAACCGAAAGGTTGATTTTTTTGAGTGGACGAAGTGGTACTTTTGTGCCAAATTTAATCCACAGTCTCATGAAAACACACATTAAAATTCTTTCCCTGCTCGTTATACTCTTAATTGGTTTCAGTTCTTGTTCCAAAGAGAAGCGTATTGAGAAACAGTTGATCAAAAAAGACGGTAAATGGAAAATCACTTCCATCGACTACAAGTATTACTTAAACAATGAGTTAAACTATTCGGAAAATTATCCGAATGCGGGGACCATTGAATTTGATAAAAAAGGAACCTGCGTTCTGACTATTACCTTGAGCGGATCTCCGGAAGTAAGTGCTGGTAACTGGACGAATTCGGAGGATAATATCACTATAACAGCGGACGGAGAAACAACTGTAATGAGAAGTGCTGAAGGTCCTAAGAAAGGGAAGATGACACTGGAACAAACGGAATACTATAATGATACTGCAGAAAAAGAAGTGTACACTTACTATCTGGAAAGAGCAGATTGAATTCGTAACTACCAAATAAATTCACACAAAAGCTGTTCCCGAAGGAATGGCTTTTTTTGTCGATAACTTTTAGTGGAATTAATGGGTATAAGTCTTACTTTTAGCAGGAATTAAATCATCCTAAATGAAAAGTGTCATCAAATTGCTGTTCTTATTTGTGGTTTTCACCTCGGTGTTAACCGCTTGTTCCAAAGCGCAGAGGATTGAAAATAAATTAGTTCGAGGTTCCGGTAAGTGGAATATTAGAAAATTGAATACTATACATCTGGATGCTGGGAGTTTTGAGTTTAACAAAGACAAGACAATTGTCAAAATTCTTAATCTTTGGCCGAAAACAACCACACAAACAGGTACCTGGATAAACGATGAAGACAAAATCACAGTTACCTGGTCAGATGGAAAAACGACAATCTTTTATATTACAAGAGACCCCAAAAAGGATAAAATGACTTTGTACGAGACTTATTACGTAACCACCTTCACAGGTTGGGGAGGTCCGGGATCTCATACTACGACTAAATATGTGTATGATTACTATTTGGAAAGAGCTCATTGAAGATGCTGAAAATGAATGTGAATTGAAAAAGTATTCATTTTGAGAACTGAAAAGAATGGCTTTTTATTTATTCGTTTTTTAGTGTAGATTTGGCAAAAATTAAGATCGATTTATGAAAAACGTAACCAAATTACTGCTTGTATTGACTGTTTTTGCTGTTGGTTTCAGCAGTTGTTCCAAAGAAAAAAGAATTGAAAAGCATTTGTATTCAAAAAGCGGAAAGTGGAATAATACGCTGTATGAGTACAAGTATTACCTGGATGGTACTTTGGAAGATGCTACAAACTATACAAATGCCGGATTTATTGAATTTAAGGAGGATGGTTCGTATGTCTGGACATTTGCCGTGAACGGTAATACGGATGTTTCTCCCGGAACATGGACGAATACGGATACGCAAATATCGTTGACCGAAGGCGGAAGCACAACGGTATGGCAGATTTTAGAGGAGTCCAAAAAGACGTTGAAGATCGAATACACGGAAATCAACACCGAATTCGGTAACGAAAAAGAAGTGTATACGCTGACATTTGAAAAATCAAAATAAAGATCTTGAATTAGATACCCAGTAAGTCCGGTTTTTACCGGACTTTTTTTATATTCGTTCAAATCAAAACCAAAGGGCTATGAAACAGCATTTGAATACAATTATTATTGCTTTGGCAGTTATCATCACAGGATTTTTCCTGGCAAACGGATATAAAAACCGTTCCAAAACGGCAGATGCGATCAGTGTGACAGGGTCCGGAGAAGAAAATTTCACCAGTGATCTGATTGTTTGGAGAGGAAGTTTTTCCAAAAAGAATTATGACCTCAAAACGGCTTACAGTGAATTGAACAAAGACCAGCAGGCAATCCGGAAATATTTGTCGTCAAAAGGAATTAAATCCGACGAGCTGATCCTTGAAGCGGTTGATATTCAAAAGGATTTCTTTTATGACTATGATCAGAACGGCCAATTGCGCAATACGGTTTTCAACGGATACCAATTGACCCAAAACCTGAAAGTACAGTCGAAAAATGTAGACATGGTTGAGAATGTCTCGCGGGAAGTAACCGAATTAATCGATGCCGGAGTGGAGCTGAATTCCTTTCCGCCGGAATACTATTACACCAAACTGGCGCAGCTGAAAGTGAAGATGATAGAATCTGCAACAAAAGATGCCAGGAACCGCGCGGAAAAGATTGCCCTGAACGCCGGCGGAAGTTTGGGGAAATTAAAAACTGCTGACATGGGAGTGTTCCAGATCACCGGGGAAAACTCTTCCGAGCAATTTTCCTGGGGCGGGAATTTCAATACCAGCTCCAAGAAGAAAACCGCCAATATTACCATTCGCTTGAAGTACGAAGTAAACTAGCGTTTATAGCGTTCAAAAGGTTCAAAAAATGTTCAAAGAGTTCCAAATGCGGTATTTTTTAAACCTGGATACTTGGAACCATTGAACTTTTTTAACTTTTGAACCTTCTCGGGAATTAACGTTCTCCTGTTAACACTTCCTAAAATGACCTGAAAAGACAGGCTAATTCCTCTTAAATTTGTATCTTAAAGATTGATTCCGCTAAGGGTATGGAAGCTCAGATAGATTTAGAAAAAGAACGATTAGAAATATTAAGCGCTTTTAAAGGACTTTTAAAAGCTACAAAGAACAGGACCCGTCAGGATACTGCCTACATTCGAAAAGCTTTTGATGTTGCCGTTGAGGCGCATAAAGACATGCGCAGAAAATCCGGTGAGCCTTATATTTATCATCCGATTGCCGTGGCGCGCATCTGCGTCGAAGAAATGGGATTGGGAGCAACTTCCATTGCCTGTGCGCTTTTGCATGATACCGTTGAAGATACGCACATCACTTTGCAGGATGTGGAAGATCTTTTCGGAGAAAAAGCCCGGAGAATTATTGACGGACTGACGAAAATCCCGGATGTTTTTGATCAGAATACCTCTATCCAGGCTGAGAACTTCCGTAAAATGATCCTGACCATTTCGGATGATTTGCGGGTTGTCCTGATCAAATTGGCCGATCGTCTGCACAATATGCGTACACTGGAAAGTATGTCGCCGGATAAGCAGATCAAAATTGCTTCCGAGACCAAATTCCTGTATGCACCCTTAGCACACCGCTTGGGTCTTTATTCCATCAAAACGGAATTGGAAGATCTTGCGATGAAGTATACGGAAACCGAGATTTACCGGGATATTCAACTGAAATTGAAATCTACCGAAGATGTCCGGAACCGTTTTATTCGCCGTTTTGTGAACCCGATCCGTGAAGCACTGAATAAAGAAGGATATCATTTCGATATTAAAGCACGTACCAAATCCATTTCTTCCATCTGGAGAAAAATGCAGAGCAAGGACCTTCCATTTGAAGAGGTGTTTGATTTGTTTGCTGTCCGGATTATTTTGGACACGCCGATTGAAATGGAAAAGGCCGATTGCTGGCGGGTGTATTCCATCGTAACGGATTTTTATCAGCCGAGCCCCGATCGTTTGCGGGACTGGATTTCTACACCACGTGCAAACGGTTATGAATCTTTGCATACAACCGTTATGTCGCCGCAGGGAAAATGGGTAGAAGTTCAGATCCGTACC
This sequence comes from Flavobacteriales bacterium UBA5869, assembly GCA_002432565.1. Classification (GTDB taxonomy): domain Bacteria; phylum Bacteroidota; class Bacteroidia; order Flavobacteriales_D; family Crocinitomicaceae; genus Fluviicola. Next base: position 212 of record DJFP01000095.1, on the reverse strand, counting down.
AAGCGCATGGATGAAATTGCAGAGAAAGGATTGGCAGCTCATTACCGCTACAAGGAGAACCAGAAAGATGACAGCAAATTCGACCGCTGGATTTCTGAGATCCGGGACTTGTTAGAAAATCCGGATGTGAATGCGATGGATTTCGTGGAAGAGTTTAAGATGAACCTGTTCCACGATGAGATTTATGTGTTTACCCCGAAAGGAGATTTGCG
>DJFP01000315.1:7987-14862 GCA_002432565.1 Flavobacteriales bacterium UBA5869 | reverse complement strand
GAACAAGGGGACGATGGAACAATTTTCTCACTTGTCTAAAATGAGCCATTTCAATGTGTTCAAGCGTGGTCAGATCCAATGCGCGCGCATTACGGAACTGCATCGAACGGACTTTCATAAGATTTCACTGGTTGCCGGGGATGGTATTATTCATTTTGAAGATCGTAAAGTTCCTGTTTCCGGGAAAACATTGATTTTCTATCACCGCAACGTGCCGCATGTATGGGAACCGATTTCCGATGACCAGCAAGGATATTTCTGTCTGTTCAATAGCCATTTTATTGAAAACTTCTTGCTTGACACGATTTTTCGGGATACCCCGTTGATGAATATGATCATGAATCCGGTTTATCCTTTATCTGATCAGCAGGCCAGAATATTTGAATTGATTTTCGAGCAGATGCATGGAGAAATGGAAGGTGATTACGAAAAGAAGTACGAAGTAATCGTACACTATTTACACCTCTTATTGCATGAAACAAACAAATTGTGTACTCAAAGTATAAGAGAAGAAAAGAAACCACAGGCTTCAGTGATATTAACAGCTTTATTCATGGAAATGCTGGAAAGACAGTTTCCGATTGATTCTTCCGATCAGTCTCTGGCCCTTAAAAAACCAAGCGATTTTGCGGAACAATTGTCCATTCACGTGAATCATTTAAATCGTTCTATCAAAGAAGTGACTGGCCGAAGTACGACCGAAATAATCTCATCCAGGCTTGCCAATGAAGCGAAAGCACTATTGCGCCACACAGACAGTTCCGTTGCTGAAATTGCCTATACTTTAGGTTTCGAACATCCCTCCAATTTCAATAACTTCTTCAAAAAACAAACTCAGCTTACCCCGAAATCCTTCAGAGACGTTATTTAAGAAAGCACAATATTTCTCCTAATTAGTTGCATGAGTCGACCGGTAGGCGACTCTTTTTATTTGCGCATTTGTGGTAAATCCTCACACAGCTCATCCCGTAATTGGTATCATAATCTTAAAAGCATCAGAGGAAGTCTCTTGAAATAGTACCAGGAAGGAGATTCGTTAAAAAATGTAAAATGTTTGATTTTTATAATTAATTGCATGAATTGAATAAGTTTTTGCGCTGACTTTGAAAGATCTTTGCCTCAGCATTTGACCAAATAGTTAAACCAGAACAAAGATTCAGATTCTGACTCACAACATACCCCGATTAGTCAGAATTTCAAAAAGACAAAAATTTATGATTTCAAAGAGAGCAAACCACTTATTGGCGGCATTGTCGCTTGTACTTTTGGCTTCCTGTAGTTCCGAAGAAGCACCCGCGCCGGCCGGTGGTATCAAACCTTACCAGGTAATGGATGTCGAACAGCAAAACACCACCATTGAAACAACTTATCCNNGTAGATGAAGGCGAGTTTGTCAAGAAAGGACAATTGTTATTTACCATTTCAGCACCACAATACGAACAATTGGTACGTACGGCAAGAGCAGCTGTGAAAAGTGCTGAAGCAGGTGTCAGTGTTGCCCGTTTACAGGTTCAGAAAACCAAATCATTGGTGGAGAAGAACATCGTGAATAAATACGAATTGCAGGAAGCAGATCTGACTTTGCAGACACGTCTTGCAGAATTGGCGCAGGCAGAAGCGAACCTGGTAAATGCGAATGTGAACCTGGGTTATACGCGTATTTCCAGCCCGGTCGACGGTGTGATAGGAAGTCTGGCTTTCAAATCGGGGAGCCTGGTTTCAGGCAATATGACCAAGCCCTTGACGACGGTCTCGAATATTTCTAAGGTTTATGCTTATTTCTCCATGAATGAGAAACAGTTATTGGAATTTATCCGCAACACGAAAGGGACGGATATCAAAACAAAAATTGCCAACATGCCGTCCGTTTCATTGGTTCTCTCAGATGGTTCATTGTACCCGGATAAAGGAACGATAGGCTCTGTCAACGGATTGATCAATCAACAGACCGGGTCTGCAAGAATTCGTGCAACTTTTTCCAATAACCTGAATTTATTGCGAAGCGGAGGGAGTGCTCAAGTCCGTATTCCGCAGGAAATTTCAAACGGTTACCTCATTCCACAGCGTGCAGTTGCAGATATACAAGGAAAGAAATTTGTCTACAAAGTAGGGAAAAATGGAACGATCAGTATGACCAATGTGGAGGTGATGGAAGCAACGAGCGGACATTTCTACATCGTCACGAAAGGCGTAAAACCGAAAGACTCCATCGTTCTGGAAGGTATCCAGTTCCTGAAAGACGGAATGAAGATCAAGCCCGTAAAAGCTGATCCGAAAACCATTTATGCAGCATTGAATCAGCAATAACATTCGTCAAACAGTTATCCAATTTTTAAGTACGAATTATGTTTAAGAAATTCATAGAAAAACCCGTATTATCTACGGTGATCTCGATATTGATCGTGATTCTCGGAATTCTCGGCCTCGTAGCCATTCCGGTTTCCCAATATCCGGATATCGCACCTCCGACCGTTCAGGTTTCTGCTTCCTACCAGGGAGCAAACGCTGATGTGGTGCTTAACAATGTGGTTATCCCGCTGGAAGAACAGATTAACGGGGTAGAAGATATGACCTATATGACTTCTACCGCCGGAAACGACGGAACGGCAACCATTACGGTTTATTTTAAACTGGGAACAAACCCGGACTTAGCGGCGGTAAACGTCCAAAATCGTGTTTCCCGTGCAACAAGTTTGCTTCCTGCCGAAGTAAACCGCGCGGGGGTTGTAACAACCAAACGTCAGGCGAGTAACTTATTGATCTTTAATTTATATAGTGAGGATTCCACCTACGACCAGACATTCCTGCAGAACTATGCAAACATCAACCTGATCCCTCAGATCAAGCGTATCAAAGGAGTTGGGGATGCAACAGCTTTCGGTTTGATGGATTATTCCATGCGTATTTGGCTGAAGCCGGATGTAATGGCAAGTTATGGTCTCGTTCCGGATGACATCAATAAAGCATTGGCGGAACAGAATATCGAGGCGGCACCGGGACAATTTGGTGAGCAGGGCGACCAGAGCTATCAGTATACCATCAAGTACAAAGGCCGTTTGAAAGAAGAAACGGAATTCAGCGATATCGTTATCCGTGTGGGTGAAGGTGGTGAAGTTTTGCGTTTGAAAGATGTTGCCCGCATCGAATTGGGAGCTCAGAGTTATGCGAGTTCGGTTCGTGTGAACGGGAAATTCGGTTTGGGAGTGGCGGTGAACCAAACGGCTGGTTCCAACGCCCAGGAAGTTATCGAAGGAACCTTGAAAGTATTGGATGATGCGCAGGCATCTTTCCCGAAAGGAGTAAAATATACCACGATCGTAAACGTGAACGATTTCCTGGATGCATCCATCGAAAAAGTATTTCATACACTGATCGAAGCATTTATATTGGTGTTCCTTGTGGTTTTCCTGTTCTTACAGGATTTCCGATCCACATTAATCCCGGCAATCAGTGTTCCGGTAGCAATTATCGGTACATTCTTCTTCCTGAATCTCTTCGGTTTCAGTATTAACTTGTTGACCTTGTTTGCATTGGTACTGGCGATCGGTATTGTAGTGGATGACGCGATCGTAGTCGTAGAAGCAGTTCACGCAAAACTCGACGAAGGGTACAAATCTTCCAAAAAAGCAACCATTGACGCCATGGACGAGATCACCGGCGCAATCGTTTCTATCACATTGGTCATGGCAGCAGTGTTCATCCCGGTAAGCTTTATTCAAGGATCTACTGGCGTTTTTTACAAACAATTCGGGTTGACACTAGCCATTTCCATTATTCTTTCAGCCGTAAATGCCCTGACCCTGAGTCCGGCTTTATGTGCTTTGCTCCTGAAGCCGCACAAAGACGATCACGGAAAGAAAAAGTCATTTATGCAGCGCTTCAACGTAGCCTTCAATACTTCATTCGGGAAAATGACCAACCGTTACAAACGTTCGGTTTCCTTCCTGGGAAGAAAAAAATGGATGGTTGTCGCGATCCTGTTAATCTTCACAGGCTTGTTGGTTTGGGGAATGAAAACCACTCCGAAAGGATTTGTTCCGGCGGAAGACATGGGAACTATTTTCTCCGATATCACCCTGGCTCCGGGGACTTCCCAGGAACGTACGGAAGAAGTACTGACGGAAATCGACAATATTGTGCGCTCGGTACCCGAAACAAAATTCACCCTGCGTGTGGTTGGCCGCTCCATTATTTCGGGTGCCGGAAGTTCTTACGGAATGGTGCTTGCTCGTATGAAATTGTGGAACGAACGTGACCGTGATGTGAAAACGGTGATTGAAGAATTGTTTAAGAAAACCGCGCACATCAAAGATGCGAAGATCATTTTCTTCTCACCACCAACTATCCAGGGATTTGGTAATACCGCCGGATTTGAATTCCAGCTACAGGATAAATCGGGTGGAGATATCAATGAGTTTAATGCCGTTGCTCAAAATTTCCTCGGAGCTTTGGCTCAAAGACCGGAAATCCAGTACGCAGCGACTTCGTTCAACCCGAATTTCCCGCAATACCAAATTGATGTCAACGTGCCCAAAATCAAACAGGCTGGCATGACCATGAGTGATGTGATGAGTGTATTGCAGGGATATTACGGAGGAGTTTATGCTTCCAACTTCAATAAGTTCGGAAAGCAGTACCGCGTCATTTACCAGGCAGAACCGGGAAGCAGAAAGAACCTCCAAAGTTTGAATTCGATCTATGTGCGAAACGCTGACGGAGAAATGGCACCGATCTCTGAATTCATTACCATGAAACAGGTGTATGGTCCGCAGGTGATCTCACGCTTTAACTTGTTCACAGCAATTGCGGTAACCGGTGTTCCGAACAAAGGGTACAGTTCCGGAGATGCCATGAAAGCAATCGAAGAAGTGGCTCAAACAAGTTTGCCGGCCGGATACTCTTTTGAATATTCCGGTTTGACAAGGGAAGAAAGCGCGGGCGGGAACCAAACGCTGTTTATCTTCTTGCTGGTGGTGGTGTTTGTTTACTTCCTGCTGTGTGCACAGTATGAAAGTTACATCCTGCCGCTTGCTGTTCTGATCTCGCTTCCGATTGGTCTGTCCGGGGTGTTTATTTTCGATAAGATCTTTGAGGTGGATAACAATATTTATACGCAAATCACCATTGTGATGCTGGTTGGTCTATTGGCTAAAAATGCCATCCTGATCGTAGAGTATGCGGTTGAGCGCAGAAAGAACGGAATGAGCATTGTGGATGCTGCCGTAAGCGGTGCAACTGCACGTCTCCGCCCGATTTTAATGACCTCATTCGCTTTCATTTTCGGTTTATTGCCACTGATGCTTTCAACCGGAGTTGGGGCCGCGGGGCATACTTCCATCGGAACGGGGGCTGTCGGCGGAATGTTTGTAGGGACCATTTTCGGAGTCCTGGTAATCCCGATTTTATTCATGGTATTCCAGAGTTTGCAGGAAAGAATAAGACCAAAGCAGGACGAGGATACGGAAGCCGATGAAGCAATCACACACTAAAATGAATCAATTCATGAAAAGAAAAAGCAAAGCTTTTGAAGACAATGTCAAGACAAGCGTTAGTGCGAAAATGACATGGAAAATAAATACCGTTTTATTCGCAGGAATCCTTCTTGTTTCAAGTTGTGTGACCACGCGTTATGAGCGACCGGATATGAATGCATCGAATTTGTACCGGGAGAACACTTCGGTGGATACGACCTCATTGGCTGACCTGGAATGGAAAAAACTATTCTCGGATCCGGTTTTGCAGGACCTGATTGAAAAAGGACTGGCAAATAACCTGAACCTGAAACAGGCCGTTGAACGGATCACTATCAGTCAGGCTTACCTGAAACAAAGCAAAATGGCCTTTTTGCCCAGTTTGCAATTAGATATCACATCCACAGACGCCAAGCAGTCTGACAGAGCAGTGAACGCTCCTCCGGGATTGTTAAAGCTCACAACACATACCAACCGCATTCAGTTGGGCACTTCCTGGGAAGCGGATATTTGGGGGAAATTGCGAAGCACAAAGCGTGGTGCAATTGCAGGAATGCTGCAAAGTGATGCGTCGAAACGTGCTGTCCAGACTCAGTTGATCGCAGATATTGCCAATACATATTACACCCTGCTGGCTTTCGATCAACAGTTGAAAATCACACTGGAAACCATTGAGTTACGCAAAAAAGAAGTGGAAACACTCACTGCTTTGCAGGAATCAGGGAAAGTGACCAGTGCCGAAGTGTTGCAGAGCCAGGCAAACCAATATGCTGCGGAAGTCATGGTTCCGGAACTGCAAAACCAGATCTGGCAGGCAGAAAACCGGATGAATTACCTTTTGGCACGTGGTCCGGAAAAAATTACCCGCGGAGCTTTGGAAGAACAAGTGATTTACACCGATCTGCGTTTGGGAGTTTCCTCTCAATTGCTAAAGAACCGCCCGGATGTACAGGCTGCGGAATATTCTTTCGTTGCTGCTTTTGAAAATACGAACGTGGCAAAAACCTATTTTTATCCTTCGCTGACATTAACTGCAAACGGAGGATTTGCAAGTTTTAAAATCCAGGATTTATTCAGTCAGTCTATATTCTATAACATCATAGGCGGTTTAACCCAGCCAATTTTTAACAGAGGTCAGAACAAGGCGCGTTTGAGAACAGCGAAGGCGGAACAGCAGATTGCATTCTACAATTACCAGGATGTGATTTTGCGAAGTGGGATGGAAGTCTCAAACGCGCTTTATGAATACCAGAATGCAACGGAAAGAGAACGTATTCGCAAACAGCAGATCGAGTCTCTTGCTACAGCAGTTGAGAATACGCAGGAATTACTGAGCAACCGCAGCGAAACCAATTACACGGATGTGCTCAGTTCGGAACAAAACCTGATTGCCGCGCAGATGAA
>DJFP01000315.1:7602-7893 GCA_002432565.1 Flavobacteriales bacterium UBA5869 | reverse complement strand
TAAATTCAAACGAATGAAAAATTTAAAACTAATCGCACTACTTGGATTGGGATTCATGACTGTTCAATCTTGTTCAAAACAAAGCGAATTGTGCGACTGCACAGACATGACTACAGAAATCCTGAAAGGTGAGCGTGAAAAGAATTACGACGGAAGCTTCCAGAAAGAGTATGTGAAGAGCCATAAAAAAGAAGAAGAAAAATGCATGAAAATCTTCGATAAAATGGGCAAGGATAAAGCTGCTATGGAAAAAACGCGTAAAGAAATGAAAGAGTGCGGTGGTTACGATGC
>DJFP01000315.1:5732-7509 GCA_002432565.1 Flavobacteriales bacterium UBA5869 | reverse complement strand
ACAAAAAAACTATACGAATCGTACCTGGTATCCATCGGTATTCCCGCAACCAATCCCACTTTCGATGTTTTTGAAACAGTTACACGCATTTGCGGCCGCAGTACAACCGACGTGAAATCTTTTGAAACTAACGTGTTTACTTCCATTCCAATGACACTCTTTGTTGCCGGAACGGAATAGTGAATACTCCCGTTTGCATGAAAATACAATTCGGTTCCACGGGAGCGTATTTCTTTCTCCCATTCGGGACCGGTAATCAACATCGTATGGAAATTATTCTTCCAGCTTTTGGCAACCACCAGGAACGGGTGCATGAGATTGGCACGCACGATTTGTTCTTTTCCGTATTTATTGAAAGAAGTGAGTTCAAATTCATTCAAATAGCCGATAGCTGCAGAAGTGTTGAATCTGGGAGAAACCAAAAAAGTATATTGCGTGGCGAGTTTCAGTCCGTCCAAACGGTTTCCGGGCAGCGGTTCTTCCGGATTGCCCGGGCCAAATGAAAATGTAAAAGGAATTTCGATTTCAAATCCCAACCGATTTACCGGCGCAAATTCGTATTCAACCAAAGTACTTAATTCCACCCGGTCATTCAAATGAGCACTTCCAAAACCGATGTTCCATTCGCGTTCACCTTTTCGGGCACCAAGATCGCGGATCAGATCCACATACAATGGTTCAATGTGCTTGATTTTGACCGGAAGTGTTGTGTCTCCCGGTTGTGCATTTGCCAGTGACGAATGAAACATACCTGTAACTAATACGATTGAAATGAAAAAATTTCCCATAAACAAAATTTGATGGGATAAAATTCCATCCTGATTCTGGAAACAAATGGGAAAAGCAGGTCCTGAAAATTTTCCATCCCTACTTAATTCATAATTAGGTATTCGTAATTCGTAATTAAAAGAGGGATTCTTCGTAATTTCGTTACTGATAAAATTGAAAGCAGGAAACTCTTCATGAAAAACAAAATCACAGAACTTTTTCACATAAAATATCCCTTAATCCAGGCAGGAATGATCTGGTGTTCGGGCTGGGAATTGGCAAGTGCCGTTTCCAATGCCGGCGGACTGGGAATCATTGGTTCCGGATCCATGTATCCCGAAATTCTGGATGAACATATCCGCAAATGCAAAGAGGCAACTCAAAAACCCTTTGCAGTGAACCTGCCCATGCTTTATCCGAATATTGAAGAACACATTCAAACAATCATTAAGCACCAGGTTCCGATTGTTTTTACTTCCGCAGGAAATCCGAAAACCTATACGGCAAGACTGAAAGAAGCAGGAATTACTGTAGTTCACGTGGTTTCCTCGGCCAAATTTGCACTGAAAGCACAGGAAGCCGGAGTGGATGCCATTGTTGCTGAAGGATTTGAAGCCGGCGGACATAACGGGCGCGATGAAACTACAACCATGTGCCTGATCCCGATGGTGAAAGCCGTTGTCTCCATTCCACTGATCGCAGCAGGAGGAATCGGGACCGGAAGAGGAATGCTGGCTGCAATGACCCTGGGGGCCGACGGTGTACAGATCGGTTCGCGCTTCATTGCTTCTCCGGAATCTTCGGCACACCAAAATTTCAAAGAGGAAGTTTTGAAAGCGAAAGAAGGAGACACCATGCTGACACTGAAAGAACTCACGCCGGTACGCCTTATTAAGAATTCATTCTTTAATAAAGTGGAAGCAGCATACGAAAATTGTGCTTCGAACGAAGAGCTGAACGAATTGCTTGGAAGAGGAAGGGCCAAAAGAGGAATGTTTGAAGGCGACCT
>DJFP01000315.1:499-5709 GCA_002432565.1 Flavobacteriales bacterium UBA5869 | reverse complement strand
GAACGAAGCGACGCAAAATATGCATTTGAATGATCGCATTTAATCGATTTAAATTAGAGAACGGACTAACGGTTCTTCACCATTTTGATTCCACAACTCCGATGGCAGTGGTAAATACGCTTTACAACGTTGGGGCAAGAGACGAATCGGAAGAAAAAACAGGTTTCGCGCATTTGTTCGAACACCTGATGTTTGGCGGTTCTGTTAATATTCCGGATTTCGATGCGCCCCTGCAGCGTGCCGGAGGAGAAAGTAATGCCTTTACTTCCAATGACATTACCAATTATTACGACGTACTTCCCATACAGAATATCGAAACGGCATTGTGGCTGGAAAGCGACCGTATGCTTTCACTGGCATTTACACCAAAAAGCCTGGAAGTACAGCGAAATGTCGTGATCGAAGAATTCAAACAGCGCTATTTAAATCAGCCTTATGGAGACGTTTGGTTGGAATTGAGACCTTTGGCTTACAAAAAGCATCCTTACAAATGGGCTACCATCGGGAAGAATATCCAGCACATTGAAGACGCAACGATGGATGATGTGAAAGCATTTTTCAAAGCACATTATCACCCGGCGAATGCTATTTTGTGCATCGCTGGGAACATCTCACTCGAAGAAACCAAACGCCTGGTTGATAAATGGTATGGCGATATTCCGGCATCGTTAAAACCGGAGCGTATCCTGCCCAAAGAACCGGTTCAGACAGAATACCGGGAACTGACCATCGAACGCAAAGTTCCGCATGATGCATTCTATTACAGTTTCAAAATGCCGGAACGGAAGAACTTCGAATACTACGTAACAGATATTATCTCCGACGCATTGGGACGTGAAAAATCATCCCGTTTATATTCCAAACTGAAAAAAGAACTGAAGCTGGTAACTTCCATCAATGCTTACATTACAGGTTCCCTGGATGAGGGCTTGCTGATCATTGACGGGAAACTGAGTGACGGTGTTTCTTTTGAGGAACTCGATAAAGCACTTTGGCCGCTGCTGGAAGACATCAAAAAGGAGTTGATGACCGAAGCGGAAACTTCCAAGCTGTTGAATAAGATCCGGACCGTTAAAGAATTCCAGGAACAAGGTTTGCTGAATCGCGCCATGAATTTGTGCCTGTATGAATTATTGGGTGATGCAAACGGGGTGAATGAAGAAAACACCTTGTATCAGAGCATTACCGCAGAGCAGATAAAAACAGTTGCAAACCAATTGTTTACCAAAGAAAACACTTCGCTTTTACGCGTCAAATCCATCAAAGAATGAATAGGAGAAGCCAGCAGCCTGAAACGAAACAGGTAGAACATATTTCGTTTGTGAAACCTCATATTTTCGATGTAACTCCGGATGTGAAGCTTTTATGGATGAAAGAAGTTCCAAACGATACCGTGCGTCTGGACTTGTTCTTTGACGCAGGGATTACCCGCGGAAATAAAAGTATCCCGGCAATTGTACACAGCTTATTGCTTTCCGGTACCAATAAACATTCTTCGGTAGAGATTCACGAACGGATCGATGCCCTGGGGGGATTCCTGGATACTGATATCTCTTTTGAAACGGCCGTTGTAAGTATTTACTGCCTGCGTGAACACATCCGCGAGATTTCGAATATCGTGGCAGACGCCATTCAAAACCTGGCTTTCCGGGAGACGGAAGTAGAAGATGTACTGCGTTCCATGAGACAACAATTTGCTGTGAACCAGCAGAAAGTAAAGTACGTGGCGCAGCAGCAGTTCAGAAAGCATTTGTTTGCCTCCAATCCCGATTACTCGACTATTTCCGAAGAATCCGATTACGAGGATGGCAATGTCATGGCCTATAAAAAGTATTGGAAAGAACATTACCTGGAAGGTTTGACCCGCATTACTTTGGTGGGAGACCTGGAAGTGGATGAAGTAGATGCTCTAATCGATTTATTCGGTAAATGGGCCGTTGACGGGAAAGTAGAGCATGCCGGAGGATTTCAGTTTCGGGCAGAGCGCATTGATTTCCCAAAAGAAGAAGCCGTGCAGTCTGCAATTAGAATGGGACGTTTCCTGTTCCCGAAATCTCACGAGGATTACATCGATTTCCAGATGCTGAATACCATTTTAGGCGATTATTTCGGTTCCCGTTTAATGTCGAATATCCGCGAAGACAAAGGATACACCTATGGAATCGGTTCCGGTGTGATGGACATGAATAAAACCGGCTATTTCGTCATTGTAACGGAAGTGGGTAAAGAAGTGCTGGAGAATACCTTGCAGGAGATCAAATTCGAGCTGGACAGGCTGCAAAACGAACTTGTTCCGGAAGATGAGCTGGACCTGGTTAAGAACTACACACTTGGTCAATTATTGAAAAGCGCCGATGGGCCTTATGCCATGCTGGATATGTACAACGGAGTGGATATGTACGGTTTGACCCTGGAGTTTTACGACGAAGCGATCCGGAAAATAAAGAGCATTACTCCGGAACGAATCCGGGAATTGGCAAAACAGTATTTGAAGTTCGAGGATTTTTTAATCATAACAGCAGGTTAAGACACAACGCATTCCAAATTTCCACGTTTTAGAACTATAAACTAAAACGGCGTTTTATACGTTATAGACAATATGATTCGGGTTACTCTCCTTTTGATCTTGAGCGTTTTCGCATGGAAAGCGCAGGCTACCCACGTGATGGGTGGTGAGATTACCTGGACATGTAACGGGAACGGCTACGTTTTTCAACTCGTTTTCTACCGGGATTGTAACGGCGTTGACGTAAACCCGGTTTCAGAGAACCTGAGCGTTTGGAACCATCCTTCCGTGACGAATATTCCCGTACTATTTGTTAGTCGAACCGATATATCCCCGAATTGTACCCAGGTGGCAGGATCTCCAAACCCGCTTTCATGCGGTTCAGGACCAAATGCCGGAAATGGAGTCGGGGCGATTGAAAAGATCATTTATCAATCAAATCCGGTTACTTTATCCGGTGTTCCGCCTGCACAGGGATGGATCATCACTTACAGCAATTTCTCCCGGAACGGGAACGTGACAAACCTGGTAAATCCGACGACTTACGGGGTTACAATCCGCGCAACCATGTATGCCATTCCTGGTGCGGCTGCCGGAGTCTGCAGTGATAATTCCCCGCGCTTCCTGCAAGATCCTTACCTGGTACTTTGCTCGGGAGAAAATTACGAATACAACATGCACCCGGTTGATGAGGACCTGGATTCCGTAGTAACAATGCTTGCAGCTCCGATGGACCGTATCCAGGGAACAAGCTACAATCCGCCTGTCGACCCGGACTATCTTCTCTATGAAACGGGGTTTAGTGTAACCAGTCCCACACCCGATGCAACATTTAATGCCGGGAATGTTCCGTTGACCTTAGATTCACAAAACGGACATCTGAGCTTTCGTTCGTTTACAATTGGTGGGTTTGTTGTAAAAGTCATTGCTCAATCCTTCCGGAATGGAGTACTCATTGCAGAAGTTGAGCGGGAAATGCAGCTGATTGTTACCAATTGTCCGGCTGCCAATAATGCACCGGTGATTTCCGGTCCTTTTGCAGGATTGTATGAAACAACAGTCGATGCAGGAACTTTGGTGAACTTTACACTCACGGCAACGGATGTGGAATTCTTACAGGACGGAACGCCCCAAAGCAATTACCTGACAGCGAGCGGTTCTCAGTTCGGGACTAATTTCACCAGTACAACCGGTTGTGATGTAGCACCTTGCGCAACATTGGATCAAACACCGGTAATTACGGGAGTTCAGGGTGCTTCTACCGACTTTTCCTGGCAGACAGATTGTGCTCATTTGATCGATGCCTACGGAAATACGGACGATGAAAAAACATACACATTTGTCTTCAGGGTGCAGGATAATTTCTGTCAAATCCCGAAAACGACTTTCAAAACGATTACCATTCATGTGAAGAATCCGGGAATTATTCCTGCAACAACTATCAACTGCATTTCTACACTTCCGAACGGGAACCTGAATATTAGCTGGGACCCGGTCTCAGACCCGAATAATACTTTCGTGGATTATGAATTGTATTCCGTGCAGAACGGTTTGATCGGAAATTTCCCGATTGGAACAACTACTGCGACCGTTCCGGCCCCGGGAGCAGAAAACGATTATTACATTCAGGTAAAATCCGGCTGTAACGTAACACTGTCGAGTGATACCGTAAAGAATGTAGATCTGGATCTCTTCAATCCGGCAAACGGAACAGCCGTTTTGGATTGGAACCTTCCTTCGCCGAATCCGCTGCCGGGAATGGATAATTTCTGCACGATTTACAGGGAATACCCAACCGGGACATGGACATCTATTGCTGTGCTTCCATACAATACCACTCATTATATTGATACCATCGATATTTGTTCTGCTTTCCTGAATTACCAGGTAGTTTATTCTACGCCGAATTGTCAATGGTCTTCCAATATTGTGGGAGATAACCTCCAGGATGATATTACTCCTCAAATCCCTGTTATTTCGAGTGTTTCTGTTGATACACTGACCGGAAATATAGTTATCAACTGGAATGTGAACTATGCACCGGATACTTATGGTTACATCGTTTACCACCAGGATGCTAACGGGTTTATCGTGGAAATTGATACCGTTTGGGGAAGACTGAATACGACATACACACACGCTATTTCGGTNNCATCAGACATCTGCAAAAGCAGAACCGCATACCAGTATGTATTTGAGTTATTCCACCAATAGTTGTACTTCCCAGGCTGAATTATCCTGGACTCCTTATGATGGCTGGGGATCAGGACTTACAGGTTATACTGTTTTTGTCAAAGAAGGAACGGGGCCTTGGGTTCCGGTTGAAATAACTACCGATCTGTCTTATAATTTGGATTGTACCCCGCTGCAGAATTATTCGGTGGCCATAAGGGCTAATAATTCCAATGGTTTCGAAGCTTTTTCCAATGTACAGACTTTTGTGATCTATGCTCCTACAGCGCCGGCGATCAATTACCTTCGGGTAGCAACCGTAGACCAGAATACAATCGTTTTGAGACATGAAGTATCAGTAGGATCGAATGTGCAGGCTGTCCGTTTTGAGAAGTTCAATATGGCAACCGGTCAGTTTGATCTTTTGGGTGAAGTTCCTGCAACAGCAGCTACACTTTCCATAACGGATGCGGATGTGGATGTGAACAATTTCAGTTACACCTATCGTGCGGTTGTAGTAGACAGCTGCGGG
>DJFP01000315.1:194-478 GCA_002432565.1 Flavobacteriales bacterium UBA5869 | reverse complement strand
TCCACATATTTGAATTGGTCTCCTTACGGAGATTACGATGGTGGTGTACTGCAATACCAGATCTACAGAGGAATAGACGGAATTTTCCCGCCCACGCCAACAGCAATTGTTACGCCTGACCAGCGTTTTTACGAAGACCTGGTAGATGAATTGGGATTTGAGCACAGCGGTAAGGTCTGTTATTTTGTTGTTGCAGAAGAATCGACGAATCAATACGGGATACAGGAATTGAGTTTTTCGAACCAGGTTTGTGCCGTTATACAGCCTTTGGTATATGTTCCGAA
>DJFP01000315.1:0-149 GCA_002432565.1 Flavobacteriales bacterium UBA5869 | reverse complement strand
TCCAAATATGAATTCTCGATCGTAGACCGTTGGGGACAGGTGGTTTTCCAGACAAATGATCCTGCACAAGGCTGGGACGGACATCATCAGCAAAGCGGGAAGCTGGTTGCGCCGAACCTTTATGTGTACGTACTGAAAGTAGTGGACGG
>DJFP01000304.1 GCA_002432565.1 Flavobacteriales bacterium UBA5869 | reverse complement strand
GTCTGCAATAAATACGATGAATCCTTCTACCCGAAATTCAAGGAATGGGCAGACGAGTATTTTTACCTGCCTCACAGAGGTGAAACCCGTGGAGTAGGCGGGATCTTTTTCGATCACCTGAACAATCATTTCCAGCTGAACAAAGAACAATTATTCCGTTTTTGTGTGGATTTGGGTGAGAGTTTCCCTTTCCTGTATGAAGAACAGGTTAATTGGGGTAAGAACAAAGCCGTATCCGAATCCGAAAAACAATGGATGAATTACCGGAGAGCCCGGTATGCGGAATTTAACCTGGCTTTCGACCGCGGAACGAAATTCGGTTTGTACTCGGGTGGAAGAACAGAATCAATCTTAATGAGTATGCCGCCGGTAGCCGAATGGGAGTATAATTACCAGCCTGACCCGGAATCACCGGAAGGAAAAACACTGGCTTATCTGAAGGAAAAACACCTGTATATTAAATAAACAGGGGCGAATCCCGTACATACGGGACGCTCTACTGTTTTAAAATTAAACTATTTGCCCTTTCCATGTAAATATCTTTAAGATTCCTTCAATACCTGTTATTTTTAACAAAATCAAATTCATTTAGAGGCAACTATCGCTTCATTCTTCCGTAACTTTAGCGTATCAATTAATGCTAATTAAATGATTGTGAAGAAAATTGTTGTTAAGCTGGCGCTGATAGGCTTGACATTTATTACAGGCACTACTTATTCTCAGATGCAGCCAGCCTGCCCCAATGCGAATTTTTCCATGGGTGGATTCAATAACTGGAATGGTTTTACGGGCGATTATACCAATCCATTTTCAGTTCCGGGTATTGTATCAGGTAGACATACCATTATTAGTACTCCCGGAGTAGATCCATATACCTGCGGTGGTTTACAAATTCTCCCGACTGGATCATTTGTTGTAGCAAGAATTGGTAATAATGCAACCAATGCAGAGGCAGAGGCAGTAAGATATAGTATGCCTGTCACTGTTGATAATTCTTTGTTGATTTATAAATATGCAGCCGTTCTTGAAAATCCTACGGGTCATAGTCCTACAGAACAGCCTCGTCTGAGTATTAAAGTTTTGGACCAGGCAGGAAATGAAATTGGAGGTCCTTGTGGAGTTTACGATGTTTATGGTGGACAGCCCGGACAAAATTTCCAGGTGTGTGGTGATGTAACCTGGTTAAACTGGTCTACAGCTGCATTGGATTTATCGTCTTTTATAGGTCAGACTATTCAAATTGAATTTGCGACAAGGGACTGCAGTCTTTCCGGACATTTTGGTTATGCTTATGTAACTATGAGCTGCCAGCCTTTAAGATTAAGTGTTCAATACTGTCTTGGAAGTAATAATGCCGTTTTAACGGCACCCACAGGGTTCAGTTCTTATTTATGGAGCAATGGGGCAACAACCCCCTCAATTACCATTCCAAGCCCGGTTACCGGGACAGTATACTCATGCATGCTTACGACCCAGACAAATATGGGGTCTTGTTCCGTAACCGTAGATGTTGAAGTAGAGCCAACAATAATTAATCCGAATTACACCTACACACAACCCTGCGGGCAGTTAAATGTGCAGTTCACCAATACTTCCACTGTAAATAACAATAGTATTGTTGCCAACCTTTGGAATTTCGGAGATAATACAACTTCTTCGCTATCAAGTCCGAGCCATACATACGCAGCACCGGGTGTTTATGACGTGCGTCTGATCACTTTTGAAACGGCCGGCTGTAAAGACACCATCATCCAGCAGGTAACTGTGAAGTCTATTCCTACGGCGGATTTTACCATCCCGAACACGTGTATGCTGGCTCCGGTAAGTCCTATGAATACTTCAACGGATTTGATTAACCAGGCAATGACCTATTCCTGGGATTTCGGCGACGGAACTCCATTGGAAACAGGAGCAGCTCCGGCACACATTTATCAAAATGCAGGAACATATACTGTAACATTGGTTGCGACTAACCAGGATGGATGTACACATACACGTTCAAAAACAATTACGGTATATCCGCTTCCGCCGGTAGAAGCAGGAGTTGATCAACAACTTTGTCCTTATACTCCGATGACTTTGAATGGTTCTGGAGCACAATTTTATACCTGGAATAACAATGCAATAGACGGAACTCCGTTTATTCCTACCGTAGATGGAAAGTACATCGTTACAGGGACAGATGCGAACGGTTGTATTAACAAGGATTCATTGATGGTTACATTTTTACCGGCACCTCTTGTTTCAGCCGGTCCGGATGTATCGGTTTGCGAGAATACGCCGGTTACTTTTACAGGAACAGGAACAGCAAATACCTACACTTGGTCGAATGGAATTACGGACGGTCAGGCTTACACTCCGGCAGTCGGGACTTCTGAGATTGTCGTAACCGGTTACGATGCATCTAATTGTTTCGGCCTGGATACCGTTATTTTGATCGTAAACCCATTACCGATTGTGAATGCAGGCCCGGATCAGATTATCTGCCAGGGAACTTCCGCAACACTTTCCGGTTCGGGAGCTGCAACCTATGCCTGGGATAATGGAGTTACGGATAATGTTCCCTTTTCACCGGTAAGTGATCTGACGTATACGGTTACCGGAACTTCTGCAGTAGGGTGTATCAATACGGACCAGGTAATGGTGACTATTGAAGCACCGATTGTTTTCGATATTACTTCCGGTTTGGAACCTGCGTGTGAGCCGCACGAGGCCCTGATCTTTAACAATTCTACCGGAACACCAAGTGTCAATACGCAATGGACATTCGGTGACGGAAACACCTTGTCGAGTATCAGCGATACGGTTACAAATCTTTATGAAAACCAGGGATGTTATGATTTGAATATTACTTCAACAACCGCTTTGGGATGCGTTTGGACAGAAAGTTATCCAAGCTTTGTTTGTGTTTACCCGAATCCTGCTGCGAATTTCACAGCAAACCCGGGAGTAATTTCCGTGATCTCACCAGAAGCAGATCTGATTAACTCTTCAACAGGAGCTACTAATTATATCTGGGATTTCGGTGACGGAACAGAGATTTCGAATGACTTCAGTCCTACACATACCTTTGTGGTAGAGCCGGAGCAAAATTTTTCGGTAACATTGGTTGCGATTTCCGAACATGGTTGTATAGATTCTATTACGAAGGTGATATTAATGGAAAAAGGTGTAATTTTGTATGCACCGAATTCATTTACTCCGGATGGAAACCAGTTCAATCCTGTTTTCCTTCCGATCGTAACTTCGGGGGTAGATAAAAATCAATACGAATTAGAGATTTTCAATCGATGGGGGGAAGTTGTGTTCAGTACAACGGATACCGAAGAAGGTTGGGACGGTAC
>DJFP01000205.1 GCA_002432565.1 Flavobacteriales bacterium UBA5869 | reverse complement strand
CCTCGCGTCCCTACCGACCAAATTTGAATCGATTCTCCAAAATATATTTCTGGACATTTTCAAACTGTTCGGGTGTTTTAATAATCACATCATAATACCTGGACTGCCAGCAAAAATCAAGTTTTTCTAACTTACATTTCATCGACACTGCAGCTTTAAACCCTCTGACAATGGAAGCCAGATTGTTTGCCTGAGGCTTAAACCGGTTATTCTTAAAGTTCCCGTAATTGTCGGAAAGTGCATCCTTTCCATTGAACTCTGTTGAGCCAATCGTAAGCATCGCGTGAAAATGGTCAGGCATAATGACAAAATTATGTCGGTCCAACTTCATTCTGGTCCTTAATTCAAATGTTCTCAGCCATTCTTCATGAACAATTTCGCCTATCCTGCTTAAAGTGATTTCGCCATTCAAAATCTCACCAAAGAAAGGAGTTTTATCTTTTGTACAAATTGTAATAAAATAGGTTCCGGAATCAGAATAATCCCACCATTTTGCTCTTAAAGAATCATTTTTATACTTTAATCCCATCTGTTCTTTCTTCTTTAATTTAAGAAAAAACATCCTTGAAAAAATATTTTTATATCCGGGCATTAATTTGATCAAAAAAGATTGATCTCATAACTTATCATTCAAATTTAACGGGCAAGCCAACATAAGATTTTACGGCTTTACCATCTTGTTTTGCAGGAATCCAATTCGACATGCTGTTTATTAAACGGATTGCCTCTTCCCCGCATTCCGGACAGGCAGGAATTCCTTTTAAAACTTGTACAGCTGCAATCTCCCCTTTTTCAGAGACAACGAACTTAACGTACACTTTTCCTGAAATAATACCTTGCTCAACACTTTCAGGGTTACGCAGGTTCGCGGCTATAAAGTCATTCATTTTTTCTCTCCCTCCCGGGAAAACGGCAGCACCTTCGATCGATTCAAAAATTCTCACATCGTCGCGTTCATCAGCTACTGGAAAAGCATATTCAAAAGAGGTATTTTGAATGGGTGTACTCAGTTGTTGAATAGAAACAAAACCCGGGAAAACTTCCGGGAAAGTTAAAAAATAGGCTTCCGGGAAATCCTTGGGTCCTTTCTTCCTGAAAACTGCTTCCTCCTGTTTTAATCTATCCTGCAATTTCCAGCTGTCCGAATTCAAATCATTTGCAAGTACCTTATATACCCGAAACATCGAATCCATACGTGGTGAAAAGGAACTGATCCGTGCTCTGCATTCCTTTATTTCTCCCAATCGAATAGCATTTGAAAGGGAATAACGCTTGTACTCATCCAATTTTCTGCGCAGCACTTTATTCTGTTCCTTCACACTGAGATCCCCGAGATCTGTTTTCTCCGAAACTGTATCAAATACAAAAACCGCCGACAAAGTACTTTCTATTGGAACCAGGAACTCACTATGGATAGGAACTTCATCACTTTTAAAAGTGTGCTTTAAGGATGGTAGTTCAGCTTTCAGCTCTTTTAACCGGTAAAGAAACCCAGAATAGTTTAAGAAACAAGCGAGCAGCTGTTTTTCAACGTTTCTCAGAGAGTCGATCTTGCCATTCGCAACCTTTTTCACCGTATCAAACTCGGCCTTGGATTTACTGAAAACCGTGAGTGTTTCTTCTTGCTTCTGCTGTTCAGATCCACAATCGGCTAATAGCTGTCTGCGCTGCTTTTTGGCACATTGCCCTGAAACGGTGAAGCTCCCGATAATAAACAGTGAAAAGAATAGTGGTTTCATACATGCTATGGTTTAAATTGAACCGGTAGATTTAAAAAGGAATTGACGGATTTACCCTTGTTTTTTCCGGGAACCCAATTCGGCATGTTTTTCACAACCCGAAGAGCTTCTTTATCACATTCCGGGCAATCGGCAACTCCTCTCATCACTTTTACATTGGAAATAGTTCCGTTACTTGAAACAACAAATTTCAAATATACTTTACCGGAAATTCCCGCATCCTTGGCCGTTTGGGGGTAATTTATGTTTTCCATTAAATATTTCTTCAAAGCATCCATACCTCCCGGAAAGGATGCTGGTTCGTCAACATATTCATATATTTCATCCGCAGCGGATTTAGGAAGTTTCTGCGGAGCAGGGGGAGCCGGAACAAAAACTTCATCCCTGGAACCATACATAGTCTCATAATCGTAATCCCGGACCACCGGCGGTCTGCCATCTGCAATATTGTGTATATCCGGAAACTGTTGCCGATAAGCTTCAGAAAATCCTTTGGGACCTTTTAGGCGATAGTTTTCTTTTAATTCATCCATCTTGTTTTTCAACACCCTATAGTTTTCAGATGTAATTTTCAATGAGTTGTCATACCATGTATTCAAAGAATCAACTGTAAACGATATTGGTTTCAGGTGCTGAAATGCCTCGCTCTTGCTTTTGACTTCCTCCTTGGTGAGCACAATCGCATTTTTGAAAACCAAAAGCTGCGCTTTTATCCGCTCATTTTGGATATCGACTTTCCATTCCTTCAACATCAATGTATCATAGGTCACCTTATAAGGGTGTGGAGTTGTCAGTGCTTTTTCCTCCGCAAGATTGACCTTGTATTCCGATAAATCGAAATTCTTCATTTCTCTCAGGTCAACCAGTGTATTTGAGTCAAAACCAAGTGCCTTGAGTTGCCGATGCAATGTGAAAACTTTTTCTAAAGTAAGTTGAGCTTGTTCGCGCTTCGTTTTAAGATCAAGCATTCCTGTTACAATCGCTTTGTAAACCCCTGCAAGTTGTTTCGATTGATCTGTGTATACCGAATAAATAGAATCATAGGCTAAATTCATCACTTTCAATTCATTCCTTAATCTGGTATTGATCTTCTTTTTCGACTGTCCGTAACTAACCGAAGAAATTATAATTAGAAGCAGGAATATTAGATTTTTCATAACTATAGTTTAAATTGAACGGGTAGATTGAACAACGAATTCACCGCTTTACCGCTAATTTTACCCGGAATCCATTTGGGCATTCCTTTTACAACGCGAATTGCTTCCTTATCACATTCCGGGCAATCGGGGATTCCCCGCATGATTTTCACATTTGAAACCTTCCCTTTATCAGAAACAACAAATTTCAGGAATACTTTTCCGGAAATGCCGGCTTCTTTGGCAAACGAAGGATAAACGATATTCTCTGCCAGGTATTTCTTCAGAGCTTCATAACCTCCCGGAAACATTGCAGGTTCATCCACCACTTCATAAATTTCAGGTTCCTGAGCAGGGATACTTGACTTCTTCTGCACCAGTGCAGCATCATAATCGCCCTCACTGTCCATTGATCCATCCATTACAATATCATCATTCTCCCCAGGAGGAAGCGGATGAATATCCGGAAAAGCTCTTCTATACGCGGCGGAAAATCCTTTCGGACCTTTCGTACGGTAATTCTCACGAAGTGCTTCTACCTGTTTATCTAACCCCTTCTTGTTATCCACAGCTGACAGATGTGCCCGTTTAATCATGGAAATAACTGAATCTACTTGCGGACCCCCTTGTTCCAGTTGATCCTTTCTGAAATTATTGCGCTGCAAACGCAATTCGTTTTCCTGTATTGAGTTTCGGTAAACCGCCAGTTTTTCTTTCAGCAATTCGTTTTGCTGAGACACCTTTAATCCTTCCAGAGACAGGTTGCTTGGAACCGCCTCAAACGGTTCGATTGTCTTCATCAAATCTTCAATCGGCTTTAATTTATTGACTGAATCAGGTAAATTTCCGTACTTATTCAATTTGCTTACATCCACGTTTTCGCCCAGCATTCCTAACAGATTCACAACTTGTCTCACCTCCTCTTTAGTCTGTCGAATGTTTTTGATCCCCTTTTGAAGTTCCTTCGACTTCATCATCAACTGCTCTTTCAACAAGCTGATCTCGTTATAGGATTTTGAAAAAGTGAGAGAAGCAGAGTCCTGTTTCTGCTGTTCTACAAGAAGTTCAGCACGTAACTGTTTATTCAACTTTTTTGCGGATTGACCGAAAGCAGAATAACTGAACGAAAGAAGAAAAATGATTGAAATGGCTTTCATTGTGTTATGTTATGAATGCCAAATTACGAATTTAGCAATATTGAATCGGTTATATGTCAAAAAAAGTGGGCATGCGATTAATCGCATGCCCACCATGATTCATTTTTTTATTTTACTTAAACAGATTGATCCAATCGCTTCACCATCGTCAGGATCGTAGCAATACCAACCAATGGCTCATCCGTATCATCCAACATTTCAACCAGCCATTTCACAACGCCGCGCTGAATATGCGTCTTCGGATCTTCGTCATTCGGAGTAACGTCCGTGCTCACTTTCTCTTTGCATGTGAAGCGGATGTGAATATTTGCTCCCGGATACACCGGTTTTGTAAAACGTAATTCATCAATACCGTAGTTCAAAAGAACCGGGTTGATTTCGTAGCTATCCACGAACAATCCTGCCGAAATACTCATGATCAGGTATCCGTGTGCCACCTGCTCGTCAAACATCGTCCCTGCAAAATTCGTCTCTCTTTTATGCGCGTAGAAATTATCACCGCTCAGTGCCGCAAAGGCATCAATATCTTCTGCAGTGATCAAACGGCTTTCTGTAATCAGTTGATCCCCTACTTCCAATTCTTCGTAATGCTTCCTGAACGGGTGGATGTCGCTGATATTTCCTTTCGCTCCCTG
>DJFP01000293.1 GCA_002432565.1 Flavobacteriales bacterium UBA5869 | reverse complement strand
TTCTGCACACATCTTATCTTAAAAATGTTGTAGAATTGGTTTTACCTGCTATTTTTGTACAAACGCTTATTGGATGACGTCTGAGTTGAAATCTTTAATTGAACAAATTGGCGCGAAATCTCGTCAGTTACACCAATCGTTGGTGACTGAAAGAGAACGTGTTCGTTCTATGACAGATGAAATTAATCGTCTTAATTCTGAGATTTCCGGGTATCAAAACCAGAAAAAGGCAATGGAGGATGAGCTCCAAAGCTTGAGAACAGAATTGGACCAAGCGCGTAAACAAGTTCAGGCACAGCCTGTTTCAACGAATGGGGTTGAAATTGATGTGCTTGTGAAAGAGATTGATTTCTGCATTCAACAATTAAAAATAGCGAATGAGTAAGGTGTCTTTGAAAGTAGTGGTTGCAGGTCGCACGTATCCTTTGACTGTCCAGGAAACGGAAGTGGAAAAGGTACAGCGTGCTGCTGATGATATCAATAAAGCGATCAAACAACTACAGGATAACTTTGCCGTACGTGATATGCAAGACTTATTGGCGATGACCGCCTTACAATTGTCTACAAGAGGAGCAAAAACGCCGGCAGCTGCGGGCAGTGCCCCTCAAGCTGATTTCTCTGAAGCAACCGCTGCATTGAAAGCACTTTCCGATGATTTGGATGCATTGAATTAATTACATTCCGGTTACCCGGAATTTGCAGTCTTTTTCTCACTTGTTTATGTGGCATCTCCGTAAGCAGTGGGATTTTTTTATTTAAGAACTATGGTAAATGTAATTATTGGAGCATTGATCGGATTGATAGGAGGTGGTGTAGCTACTTTCATTATCCAGAATACGATGCTCAAGAAACGAAAAGAGCAAATCTTGAAAGAGGCGGAACTGGAAGGTGAAGCCATGAAAAAAGACAAGATCCTTCAGGCAAAAGAACGCTTCCTGAAATTAAAAGAAGAGCATGAAGAGAACGTGAAAGAACGTGAAAGACGTATGCAGTCTACTGAAGATAGAGTGAAAAGCAAAGAGAAATCACTCACTCAGAAAATTGAAGAAGTTTCCCGTAAGGAGAAAGACACTGATCGCATGCAGACCGAGTTGGCAAGTAAGATCGAAGCGAATGAAATCCGTCACCAGGAATTGGATAAAATGCACCAAAAACGTGTTGCTGAGCTGACGAAGATCACGGGCATGTCTATTGATGAGGCGAAGAACTTATTGATGGAATCATTGAAAGATGAAGCTCGTACTTCTGCAATGGCGCACATCAAGGAAATTACCGAAGAAGCAAAATTGAATGCAAACCGCGAAGCAAAACGGATTGTGATCCAAACCATTCAGCGTGTAGCTTCCGAGCAGGCTGTTGAGAATGCAGTTTCTGTTTTCAATATTGATTCGGATGAGGTAAAAGGACGTATTATCGGACGTGAAGGTCGAAATATCCGCGCCCTGGAAGCAGCTACAGGAGTTGAGATCATTGTAGATGATACTCCGGAAGCAATCATTCTTTCCTGTTTTGATCCGGTTAGAAGAGAGATCGCACGCTTGGCTTTACACCAATTGGTTTCTGACGGTCGTATTCACCCTGCGCGTATTGAAGAAGTGGTTGCCAAAACGAAAAAATCCCTGGAAGAGGAAATTGCCGAAACAGGACGGAGAACTTGTATCGACCTTGGAATTCACGGGTTACACCCTGAATTGATCCGCATGGTGGGACGTATGAAGTACCGTTCTTCTTACGGACAAAACTTGCTGCAGCACAGCCGTGAAGTAGCAAATTTATGTGCGATTATGGCTGCTGAGCTCGGATTGAATGTGAAAGTGGCGAAACGCGCCGGATTATTACACGATATCGGTAAGGTTCCGGACGAAGAACCGGAATTGCCGCATGCCATCCTGGGGATGAAGATTGCTGAGAAATTCGGTGAAAAACCAGATGTATTGAACGCAATTGGTGCTCACCACGACGAAATTGAAATGACCTCTTTGATCTCACCGATCGTGCAGATTTGTGACTCCATTTCCGGAGCACGTCCGGGAGCACGCCGGGAGGTTGTTGAATCATACATCAAACGAATTAAAGACCTGGAGAATCTGGCTTTGTCTTATGACGGAGTGAATTCAGCTTATGCCATTCAGGCGGGGCGCGAACTGCGTGTATTGGTTGAAAGTGAAAAAGTAACCGATTTGCGCGCAGATGAATTGTCGTTTGCAATTTCTCAGAAANNTCAGAAAATTCAAACGGAAATGACATATCCGGGACAAGTTAAAGTAACTGTGATCCGTGAAAAACGTTCCGTGAATTACGCGAAGTAGTATGGATCAAATTCAGTTGATATCTGATCAATTAAAGCATAAAACCATTTTGGTGACCGGCGGTGCCGGCTTCATCGGTTCAAATTTAACAGAGGCCCTATTGAAAATAGGAGCCTCTGTTATTGTTTTGGATAACTTGGAAACAGGACTTCAATCCAATGTTGACCGGCTGTCCCACTACGAAAATTACCGCTTTGTTAAAGGAGACATTTGCAACCCGGATGATTACCGCGATTTGCTGAAAGAAGTGGATGCAATCTCCAACCAGGCTGCTTTGGGGTCTGTGCCGAGATCCATAGAATTTCCTCTGAATACGCACCGTGTAAATGCAACCGGTTTCCTGACCATTCTGCACGAAGCAAAGCTGGCAGATGTAAAACGTTTTGTGTATGCAAGTTCTTCATCGGTTTACGGAGATTCTATTGCTTCTCCGAAACACGAAGGCCAGGAAGGAAAGGTGCTTTCACCTTATGCTGCAACAAAGCAGTTAAACGAAGAGTATGGACAGGTTTATCACCAATTGCACGGTATGGAAACAATTGGTCTGCGTTATTTCAATGTATTCGGTCCTTTCCAGAACCCGAATGGCGTTTATGCTGCCGCTATTCCGAAATTTTTGGATAAAATGCTCCAGGGTGGTGAGATAGTGGTCAACGGAGACGGAGAGCAGTCACGTGATTTTACTTATGTGAAAAATGCCATCCACGCAAACCTGCTGTCCCTAATCTCAGAGAATGATCAGGCATTCGGACAAGTTTATAACGTAGCTTGCGGGCGCAGTTTGACTTTAAATACGGTGATTGAAAGCCTGCAGGAAGGATTGAAAGAATTGGGAACGACACCAAAACATACTCTGACTTATGGTCCGCCAAGAAAAGGCGATATCAAAGATTCATTGGCCTCAACAGGTAAGATGGAGCAATATTTGAATTATAAACCCGTATATACTTTTGAAGAAGGGATCAACGAATACCTTCGTCATGTGTTGCAATGCAAATAAAAGCGCTCAAATCTGACTTTGTAAAATCAGTACTTACTTTAATGACAGGTACTGCAATTGCTCAGTTGATCGCTTACCTCATTTATCCTTTCCTGACACGGATTTATTCCACTGCCGATATGGGGGAATTGGGAGTTTATACCCGTTTGGTAGCTTTTATTGCAGCAATTGCTACTGCTCGCTATGAAGCAACACTACCGGTAGCTAAACAGGACAACCATGCATTTTCATTATACCGCTTATCCTTCCGGATTTCACTGATTGTATTGACTGCAGTTTTTTTAGTAGGTATAACCTATTTTCTATTTAAGCCTTACAATTTCTCCAATTATGTCTTCCTGATTGTTTCCGTGTTGAGTGCTTATGTGAGTGTTTGGATCAATCTGGGAACAAATTGGTCTGTCAGAAAGAAACTCTTCAGACAGATTTCTGTTCAGCGTATGGTGAACTCTGTTTCAGTGAATTTTCTCCGTTTGATCTTTGGAGTGTTGAATTGGGGGGCATTCGGATTGATCTTCGGAACATTGCTTGGTTCGTTTCTGTCCATTTTTGCATTCGTAAAAACCTTTTTGTCGAATAAAAAAAGCCATGCTTCTACAGCTGATTTGAGAAGAATGCGCATCCTGGCAAAGGAATACAGATCGTATCCGGCTGTTTACCTGCCGCATGTCTTACTGGATTTGGCGGTTGATCTGGCATTGGCAGCGTTGATTGTTGAATTTTACGGCAAAGGAACATTCGGTTCGTATAGTTATGCCTATTTAATGCTGAAACTGCCTCTTGGATTGTTCGGACAGTCGTTGGGACAGGTTTTCTTCAATAAGAGCTCCGAAATGTTCCATAAAAAACAGTCAATTTATGCATTGACACTTAAAACGATTCGAACATTATTCTTTCTTTCCATTGTTCCGTTTACGGCGCTTTTCTTTTTCGGAAGCGAATTATTCGGATTTGTTTTCGGAGAACGTTGGACTGAAGCGGGAAGAATAGCAGAAATACTGACTCCGGCACTGATGCTGAATTTTATGGTTTCCCCGATTTCGTCTTTGTCGCTTGTTTTGTCGAAGCAGAAACTCATGTTTGGTTTTGGATTGGCGGTTGCGTTTTTCCAGCTCTTCAATTTCGGGGTGCTTCCAATCCTGTTGAGCCTGTTGGATAAATTTCAGATCACAAATCGTAGTTTTGACCCTTTCCATTGGATCCTGGGTTTTAATTCAATCCTGCTCTCTGTTGTTTACCTGGTGATCATTCTGCTTTTTTTGAGAATGACCAAAAGGATACATGCGAATGGGGCATAAACAGTATATTTGAAAGTAGTCAGATTGGAGCGCTTGAACCTTTTTGAACACTTTGAACTTTTCTTTATGATAGTAATTGTAGATTATGGTTTGGGAAATTTGGGTTCGATCCGGAACATGCTTCAGTTTATCGGATTTGATGCAGTCATATCAGGCGATAAAGAAATCGTTTTAAAAGCAGACAAGTTGATACTTCCGGGAGTAGGATCGTTTGATCAGGGTATGATGAACCTGCGTGAAAGGGAATTAATCCCGGTTTTGAACCAGCGCGTATTGACTGATAAAGTACCGATTTTGGGAATTTGTTTGGGAATGCAGCTCCTTGGTTTGAAAAGTGAGGAAGGGAGTCTTCCCGGGTTGTCCTGGCTTGAACTGGACAGTAAAAAATTCAATCCTCCCGACCCGCGATTGTTTCCGGTTCCGCATTTAGGCTGGGAATATGTTGCTGTTAAAAACAACGACAGCAGGCTTTTAAAAGGATTCGATGATGAAACAAAGTTCTATTTTGCCCATTCCTATTATGTCAGCTGTAAAAACCGCGAAGAAGTTCTTTTGGAAACAAATTACATCCATTCTTTTGACGTATCTGTCCAAAAAGAGCACATTGCAGGGGTTCAGTTTCATCCGGAAAAAAGCCACAGGCATGGCATGCAGTTATTAACCAATTTTGTTTTGCATTTCTAATGGCTTTACCAAGATGTATTCCGGTGCTTTTGCTTCAGGGCGGAGCTTTGGTAAAAACTGTACGGTTCCAAAATCCAAGATATATCGGCGATCCTTTAAATGCCGTCCGGATTTTCAATGAAAAAGAAGTGGATGAATTGGTTTTCCTGGATTTGGATGCTTCTGTCAAAGGAACTTCGATCCCGTTTCAGCTGCTGGAAGAAATTTCAGGAGAATGTTTTATGCCTTTGTCATACGGAGGAGGGATAAAAACTATGGAAGATATTCGCCGGATCATCCAAATCGGGATCGAAAAAGTAATCATTGGAACCGAAGCGGTAGAGAACCCTTCATTTGTAAAACAAGCGGTTGTAGAATTCGGAAGTTCCACTATTTGTGTTTCACTGGATATTCAAAAAACAGCTATCGGTTATCAACTGTATACGCGGTCGGGAACAAAACTAATGCAGAAAGATCCGATTGATTTTGCACAGGAATTAGAGAAATTGGGCGTTGGTGAGTTATTGGTTCATTCGATCGATAGGGAAGGAATGCAGAATGGTTATGACCTGGATTTGGTCCGTACGCTTCGAAAGGTTTTGAAAATCCCGATTATAGCAAGTGGCGGTGCCGCAACGTTGGAGCATTTGTGTGAGGGTGTTCGGAATGGTGCTTCTGCGGTAGCTGCCGGAAGTATGTTTGTGTTCCACGGAAGGCATCAGGCGGTATTGATTTCTTACCCGGATCAGGCCGCTTTAAAAAGAATTTATTCCAGTATTCAAAGGAAATAGCTTATTTTGTTCTCGATGGGAAAATTGAAAATTGTCACAATACTCGGAGCCAGACCTCAATTCATTAAGGCTGCGGCGGTTTCTTCCGTATTCAGTGAACATTTTGAAGAAATCTTGGTGCATACCGGTCAGCATTATGATCCCAATATGTCGGACGTTTTCTTTGAAGAACTCCATATTCCCAAACCAAAGTACCATTTGGAAATAGGTTCGGGTTCACATGGGGTTATGACGGGAGCAATGCTCACAAAAATCGAAGAAGTACTCGAAACCGAAAAGCCGGCTTTTGTGTTGGTTTACGGTGATACGAATTCTACGTTGGCGGGAGCTTTGGCTGCTTCAAAAATGCTTATTCCGGTTATTCATGTGGAAGCTGGTCTTAGAAGTTTTAATAAGGCCATGCCCGAAGAGCAAAATCGCATTTTAACCGATCATATATCCCAATTATTGTTTGCGCCCACACAAACTGCAGTGAAAAACCTCAAGCATGAGGGAATCAGCAATGGTGTGCACCTGGTGGGAGATGTCATGTATGACGGAATTTTGTACTTCAGTGATATTGCGAGGAAAAAAAGTACTATTTTGTCAACCTTGGGGCTTTCCGAAAAGAAATACATTCTTTGTACAGTCCATCGGGCAGAAAACACCAATGATCCGGAACGGTTAAAATCAATAGTAAACGGGTTGAATGCCGTTCGAGAGAAAATCGTGTTGCCGCTTCATCCACGGACAAAAAAATGCCTGCAGGTTTATGGGATACAGCTCGCAGATCATATTCAGGTCATTGATCCGCTAGGCTACCTGGATATTGTAATGCTTGAAGCATCTGCCAAAAAGATAGTGACAGATAGCGGAGGAATCCAAAAAGAAGCCTTTTTCCTGGGGGTGCCCTGTATAACTTTGAGAGAAGAAACCGAATGGGTGGAGACAGTCGAGAATGGCTGGAATGTGCTGGTTGGTGCAGATGAACAAAAAATAGTTGGTGCCATTATGGGTTTTAATCCCCGTGAAGAGAGAAGCGATTATTTTGGAAAAGGAAATGCTGCTGCTGAAATTGCAGCCATTATTCGTAATACACTAAAGAATTAAAATGAGTACGATCAAGTTGTCTGTAATTATTCCGTGCAGGAATGAAAGCATCTACATCGAAGAATGTATCCATGCAATTTATGCATCACAAATCTCCGATCAGGTGCAAATTTCCGTTTTTATTGTGGATGGAATGTCTGATGACGGGACCCGCAAAAAGATTCATTCATTACAAGCGACTTACGAATCCCTGAAGTTGATCGATAACTCCAGGCAATTGACTCCTTATGCATTTAATTTGGGGATTTATGCGGATATGACTGCTGATTATATCCAAATAGTTGGAGCAAGGCATATTTTAAGCCCGAATTATTTGAGCGAATGCCTGAACCAATTGCAAACAGATTCAGCTACCTGGTGTGTCGGAGGAAAGATCGTTAACCAGTACATCAATAAAACAGGGGAACAAATTGCGAAAGCCATGTCGACCAGTTTTGGAATGGGATTGGGCAATTTTCGGACGTTAAACGAATCGGGTTATACGGATACAGTTACCAGTCCGATGTACCCGATGTGGGTTTTTGGGAAGATTGGGTATTTTGACGAAGAATTGGTACGCAACCAGGACGATGATTTTAACTACCGGGTCTCTAAGAACGGAGGGAAGATTTTCTTCCATGCGGGTATTTATTTGAAGTATTACGTTCGTGGAAACCTCAAACAACTGTGGAAACAGTTTATGCAGTACGGTTACTGGAAAGTATACGTAAACAAGAAACACAAAGCCGTTACGACACTTCGGCAGTTGGTTCCACCGCTGTTTGTATTGTTTTTAATCCTCCTCCCGTTTTCATTTTTGATCGATCCGCTAATTGGCTTGATAGGTCTTGGGTTCTTAGGACTCTATGTGCTTCTTGACCTGCTGGTGACCACAAAAATTGCCGAAGGAGTTTCTGAATTCAACAAAATCCTGATCATTTTTCCCATTCTGCATATCAGTTACGGCTGGGGATACCTGAAAGGAATAGCCGCTTTTTTGATTGCCAATAAGAAACCGGGTGACAAGTACAAAAAAATGTCCCGATAAAAACTATTTTTTACCTTTGAATTTAAATTTTCCAAATGATTCCATTTTCACCGCCCCGTATAGATCAGCGCGTAATCGATGAGGTAACAAGTGCCTTAACTTCCGGCTGGATTACAACCGGTCCGAGAACAAAGCTGTTCGAAAAACAATTGACAGAATATTGTGGCAATAAATGCACGGTTGCGGTTTCTTCCTGGACAGCAGGAATGGAAGTGGTACTGCGTTGGTGGGGAATCGGTCCGGGTGATGAAGTGATCATTCCTGCAATTACATACTGTGCTTCGGCAAACGTAGTGATACATACAGGTGCAAAACCGGTGATGGTAGATATCAATCCGGATGATTTTAATATTTCAGTGGAAGCAATCCGAAAAGCAATTACTCCAAGAACCAAAGCGATTATGCCTGTTGATATTGCCGGATTTCCCTGTGATTATGACGGGATTTTTGAAATTGTGAATGATCCGGAGATCAAAAGCATGTTTCAACCGAATTCGGACTTCCAAAAACAATTGGGACGTATCCTGGTTGCAGCAGATGCNNATTAACCTGCCTGATGGTTTTGATCACGCCGAAATTTACAAAGACCTATGCGTGAAGATCCTTCACGGACAAAATAAAGATGCTTTGGCGAAAGCTCAGAAGGGTAACTGGCGCTACGACGTAACGGAGCCCGGATTCAAATGCAACATGACAGATATCCAGGCAGCAATCGGATTGGTGGAACTGGACCGTTTCCAGGAGAATTTAGACCGGAGAAGAACCATTTGCCTGGCTTATAACGAAGGATTGAAAAATGAATCCTGGGCAGTTCTGCCGAAAATGAAGGATGAGAAACGCGAAACCTGCTATCATTTATACCAGTTGCGTATCGGAGGAGCATCGGAAGCGCAGAGAGATGCTATCATGCAGGCAATATTTGATCAGGATGTTTCCGTAAATGTGCATTTTCAACCGCTTCCTGTTTTGACTGCTTATAAAACGCGTGGTTATAAAATGGAGGATTACCCCGAAGCGTGGGATAAATATTCCAATGAGATTACCTTGCCGGTTTATTTTGACCTGACGGATGAACAAGTACAAATCGTGATCCGGGCTGTTAAAAATGCAGTAAAACAAGTGATGGGATAATGAAACGTTTTTTTGACATATGCGTTTCTTTTTTGGTGCTGATGCTCTTTCTGCCATTCGGGATCCTGATATCCATTGCGATTCTATGCGAAAGTAAAGGAGGTGTTTTTTACAGGCAGCAGCGTGTTGGGAAGAACGGTATTCCTTTTCGTTTGTGGAAATTTCGAACCATGCGCGTTAATGCGGATAAGCTGGGAAAACTGACAGTTGGCATGCGCGACCCGAGAATTACAC
>DJFP01000251.1:7538-12293 GCA_002432565.1 Flavobacteriales bacterium UBA5869 | reverse complement strand
TAGTTTGAAATTAAGCTACAACAAAGCCCGCCAGGCTGCAATTACAAACGAGATCCTGGAGATCGTTGGTGGTGCGGAAGCATTGAACGGCTAATATTGAAAAGAATAATAAAGGAAAGGCTTTCAGGAAACTGGAAGCCTTTTTTTGTTTTCCGTTGAAAAACACTTTAACCATTGAGGGCAGACAAGAAAGTTGTGTGGGACAATAATCTCTATTTCTTATCGGGCCAAATGATCCCAAATAAGAAAATGACGAATCCCATGGATCCGGATGTTCCCAATCTTTCAAAATGTCCCTGTATAGCCCGTGTTTACTCAGAAAAAGGCATGAAAAGCCAGGTGAAATTCGTTCGGTAAATAACAGATTTTAAGTAAAAATATCCTAAATATCTCCCGGATTATTCCAGGTTATATACATTTACCTCGTGAATGTCACATTCGCGATACAGCCCACCGGAATCAGGCCACTTCCCTCAAGCTTCCTATCGGAATAAGCGTTCGTCCCCAATGTTTGTGCTAAAGCTTTTGTCTTGGTGAAGCCGCTTCGGCAAAACAAGGTTAGCGAAGGCACAGCGGCGGAACGTACGGTACTGAAGTGAATCATTTTTAAAGAAATTGGATCAAAGCAGTTTGACCAAATGTGTCTTTTGCCCGGCCGGTAAGCGATGCATTCTGTCAACCTGCCGCCAAAGGCGCTCCCAAGTCGGGACTCATATCGATTGCATGAACTTTTGATAAGGGCTTCTGTGCATAAGAAATTGGGTCCGACTGGGAGTTTTGAATGCTTTTCTTCTAAATTTGACACGGCAAGTAACGTGCCAACTTTTAAATTAAAACAATAGAAAACCTATGAAAGAAATGTTACTTAGTTATTGGTGGGTCGGATTGATCGTAATCTGTTTGATCCTCTACAAATTTATTTTAAGATTCCTGTTCGGAATGGTCATCGTTCCCGAAGACAGGATNNGCTAAAACGCTTGCTCCGGGATTGTATTTCGGAATGTGGGTTTGGCAGTACGAAATCACTATGGAGCAGTTTACCGTTATTCCGGAAGGGAAGATAGGTCTGGTGCTTTCAAAAGACGGTGCTGAAATCCCAACGGGAAATATCCTGGGCCGTAAAGTAGAATGCGATAATTTCCAGGATGCAGACATGTTCCTGAGAAATAACGGTCAGCGTGGCCGACAAACAAATTACATCACGGCGGGTTCATACCGTATCAATACNNGATGGTATGCCGATTGAGCATGGAGAAATTGCAGGTAAAGCGGTTAGCGGGCATAACAATTTCCAGGATTTTGACACTTTCCTGGAGAATGGCGGAAATCGTGGTTTGCAGCCAACAGTCATTTTGGCAGGATCTTACAACTTGAATCCATGGGCCCTGCAGGTAGAAGAAACGCCGATGACAGAAATTCCGATCGGATATGTGGGAGTAGTAATCTCGTACATTGGGCATGATGGGAAAGATCTTACCGGAACAGACTTCAAGCATGGAAATATCGTGGAGAAAGGAAGCAAAGGTGTTTGGTCGGAGCCGTTTGGTCCCGGAAAGTACCCGGTAAACAAATACACCATGAAAGTGGAGTTGGTACCAACAACAAACCTGGTATTGAACTGGGCTCAGGCTCGAAGTGAATCGCACAACCTGGATAAGAACTTGTCTACGATTACCGTGCGTTCGAAAGACGGTTTCCCGTTCAACCTGGACGTTTCGCAGATCATTCACGTTCCAACTACGGAAGCACCAAAAGTAATTGCGCGTTTCGGGAACATGGTGAACCTGGTAACACAGGTCCTGGAACCGACTATCGGTAACTACTTCCGGAACTCCGCACAGGATAGTGATGTGATTGCTTTCTTGTCGACTCGTAAGGAGCGCCAGGAATCCGCAAAGGAACACATCAAGAAAGTGTTGGATGAGTATAATGTGAATGCAGTAGATACCTTGATCGGGGACATCGTACCGCCTGAATCTTTGATGAAGACTCTGACGGACCGTAAAATCGCAGAAGAACAGAAAGTGACTTACGAAACCCAGAAGCAGGCACAGGAAACGCGCCAGGGGATGGAAAAGGAAACGGCCATTGCAGATATGCAGAAAGACATCGTAAAAGCACAGCAGAGTGTGGAGATTGCGGAACGTACTGCAAATGCTACAGTGAAAAAAGCAGAGGGGGATGCATCCGGAGTGAAATTGGCTGTTGGTGCGGAGGCGGAAGCAACCAAAATGCGTGCATTGGCGGAAGCGGAAGCAACCAGAGCCCGTGCGAAAGCAGATTCCGAAGCGGTAAAATTGAAAGCAGACGCGGAAGCGGAACGAATTTCAAAAACAGGTATTGCGGAAGCAAGCAAAATCCAGGCTATCGGTAAATCTACAGCCGAAGCTTACGAATTGGCTGTGAAAGCATTGGGTGGCGAGAACTTTACACGTTACAAGATCACCGAAGAGCTGTCGAAAGGAAACATCAAGCTGATCCCGGATGTGTTGATCGGTGGAAACGGTCAGCAAGGCGGATCGGCAATGGACGGCCTCTTAGGGTTGAAGTTGATGGAAATGATGGATCCGGAAAAGAAAACGGTGGAAATCCCTCAAAAGATCTCAAAACCGGAGGCAAAACCGAAGCAAGGTCCGGCTAAATCGGAATAGAAAACCGCAGTGGCGCGATCAATCGCGCCACTGCTTGTAATCTTATCGTATCTACTTGTATTTTCCGTCTTCGGATAAAATCTGCTTAATAACTGATAAGGGAAAAAGTAAGCAATTTGTTTTGAACAGATTCAATCAGATATTTATTCAATGACTTATTAAAATCAATCCTCTTTATCTTCGAGCTTACCGGTAAATTCAGATCTATCAATTTTTCTTCAAGTATTTCACCGGATGTTTTATCAATTACAATAGTGAAAAGTGAGGATTCTTCACTATCCACTTTTTGGGTAATATCTTTCACTTGATGCTTTTGATTGGAAATCGTTGAATTAACGTCTTGAAGTATGGTTCTTAAGTTGCCATCCTCCAGTACATCAAAATTATAAACGGAATTTTTCAGGAGCGCAGGAAGAATTTTTAACCACTGAAAATCTCCGTTTTTATCCATCTTCACAATGTGAAAACTATTTTGCAAAGGCCCCAATAAGGTTAAATGCTCAATGATCAGATAACTTCCATCCTTAGAAGAAAGGAAATTGGAAGAGGAACGTCTGGAATTAAGATCATCGGATAGGTTTTTCTCTGAGTAATTCTTAAGCAAGTGATCTTTATAGTCTCCATAAACTTCATCTACGGTAAAAGTATGTGATTTGGATTCCAGTATTTCACCATTCAGGTTCCATCGGTAATATTTGTACCCTTCTTCTTTTTTGGATGCATCATAACCTGCAACACCCGGAGCCATACTATATTGGAAAATACCCTCTATCTGCTCCAGATCACTTAAGTAATTTATGGCTTGGCCTCTTACACCGAAAGATTCAGTGAGGTCCATTTTCGGGTCAACATCTAAAACTTCTCCACTAGGGTTTACAATGGTAAAATGATGACTGTATGTGTTGTTTTTGAAAAATTTGACAGATAGGACAAATAATTCGTTCCGTTCATTAACCTTAAAGGAAGCCGCTGATATTCCTTCCTGAAGCGAGATTTTTTTCAATTCATTGAAATCGGCGTCCAGGTAAGATACAACATACCGATCTTCAACTTTTCGCGTAAATATGTATCCATCACTAGTTTCCAAAATGTTTGAGTGGTGATTCTGAAAATTCAGTTTCTCATCCAATAGTTTAACTTCTCCAACTACCTCCAATGTTTTACGGTCTCTTTTTACTATTCCGATATCAATATTGGGATTAAATACCACCATAAAACCAACGAATTCAATAATGTAGGAATCCTTAAGAAAACTTTTGAGAACTACTCCGGATTTTGCACCAGATGAAATATTGATTTTTTTAGACAGCATGGTTGTATTGGGCTGTAACTCAAACGTGTGATAATTGATTCGTTTCTTATCTCCGGTACTTGTATTGATTTGATTGGACTTTTCTAACAGTACGTAGGATTCTGTGAAGAAATTGGAATTGAATAAATCATCAGAGACTTTAGGAAATGGACCGTAATTTGAAACAGTTTGTCCAAAGGAGAATACCTGAAAGAATAGATTAACAGCTATCAGGAGGATGGTTGACTTCATAATTTTTTTTCGCAAAACTACTATTTTTAACTAAACCGAAGAACTTATTGAATCAAGATTTTCCTTAGCGTTCACACTTCATATGGAATCGGATTTTTCATACCAGTCTCACCGGATGAATTTGCTTTTCAAAATGAATAGGTTTTTTCATTTCTGAAGGTTATTTTCGTGCCATGAAGAGTTCTTTTTATAGAAAAGCTCTGAACCGTTTAAATAAACCAACATGATGACTATTCAAAATACCTACCTGACCATTCCCGGACTGCTTACCAAAGAACAAATCCAGCAAATCGATGCTTTCAGCTCCCGCGCAAAGTTTGAAGATGGCAAGAAAACCGCTTCAGCAGCTGCCCGTGAAGTGAAGAACAACCTGCAAATGGACATGCAGTGCCCGGAATACGGAATGGTACAGCAAGTGCTGCTTCAGGCGCTTAACGCAAACATGCAGTTTCGAAATGCAGTATTATTGAAAACAATCTATCCCTTTCTGATCAGTACTTACCGCGAAGGAATGACTTATGGCTGGCATGTAGACAGTCCTTTGATGGCAAATATGATGCG
>DJFP01000251.1:0-7435 GCA_002432565.1 Flavobacteriales bacterium UBA5869 | reverse complement strand
GTGACCTGGATCCAAAGTATGGTGAAGAGCGCAGATCAACGCAAAGTATTGTCGGATATCCAGGAAGTGATAGATGAACTCCGCAGACAGGACATGGTTTCAGAACCTGCAAACGTACTTCAGCAGACACACAGCAACCTGATTCGCATGTGGGCGGAATAGCAGCGGATAGTTTTTAGCTAATTTGAAGAGTTCACGTCCTCAAATCGGATTGTTATTCACAATTCTGACAAGAAATTAACCATTTGCCGGCTAAAACATCAACAGTTCACTTCTTTTGCCTAACTTTCGGCCTGCAATGGATGCCGATTTTTCATACCAGTCTCCAAGAATGGATGTGCTTTTCAAGACTCTGAAATGGATGCTTGATTCCCAGCAGGTTGGTATTACCATCGAAGAGCTGTCAAAAAAGCTGGGACTTGGAGAATGGGAAACACAGCATTTGTTCCAGGAATATTTGGGAAAAGATCCCATCCGTTTCGTACAGAATGCTTTTTCTCCTTCTTTAGCTCAGGTCGATAAACAACAGGCACAGATTTCTATTTTTGATTCGGTTGGTGATAAAGCAGAAAGGCCTTCAGGGCATATTGATCTGGATATCCAGATACTGGAAGAATCCCCGGAAGCCATTTATTATTCCATCTTTCCGTATTTTTTAGGAAATGTCTTTATCGCAAGTCATGAATCAGGGATTTGCCAGGTGACATTTGAAGATTCGGAAGTGGGTCCGATCCGTTTGAGAAAAACTTTTCCGAAAAGTACCATCAAAGAGGAACGAACGGAACTGCATGAATTAGCTTACCAGGCCCTGATGAGTTATTTTGTAAAAACAGAAGGTATTCCCGTTATCCCGGTCGCTGTTAAAGCAACACCTTTCCAGGTGAGTGTTTGGAACCGACTTCAGGCTCTTGGTAAATCCGAGTTGGCTGCTTACAGTGACCTTGCCGCGGAACTGGGGGACCCGAATTTATCGCGGGCAGTCGGATCAGCTGTCGGTGCAAATCCGATTGCTTTATTGATTCCCTGCCATCGCGCAGTACACCACAGCGGGAAAATCGGAACCTTTCGCTGGGGAAGCTGGCGCAAACGGGTATTATTGGCAATAGAAAAGTGAATATGCAACTACAAGAATTGTTACAAACTCCCGTGATCGGAGAATCTGAACTGGCGAAATATTGGCGTGTAACCCCTGACGTCATTTATGCAGAATCAAAACCCACTGCGAGAACAGTTGAAACCATTGCGTCCAATGTTGCTTTGGTGAAATCACTGAATGATGACAAACCCGTTAAGTTGATTATTTCCATAGCGAAATCACCGGTGCCTGATAAAGCAACACGGGAATTGGCTGCAAAAGAACTTCCTTTGACATATGCTGCAATGGCAATGATTGCTCCCAATAAATTAACCAGGTTCATCATCAATCTTATTTACGGAATGAAGAAACCTCCGATTCCAATGAAAACCTTTTCCAATTTTAAAGATGCCTGCAATTGGATTTCGAAATTGGATGTAACGAAATGACATTCTTCCGTTTCATCTAAAACCGACTTATGAAATCAATCATACTTTCCTCATTCATTGCTTTTTTAGCCGCACCTTGCCTTGCACAAAACGAAATCCTCAAAGATTCGCTTAGTGTGTTTTTCGCATACAACCAATCAGATATCCCGGATGCTGAAAGGCTATTGACCCAATTGGATAAACAGGATGCAGCATTATTGACCGTTATAAAACTGATCGGGTATACGGATTCCACCGGATCTTTGAAT
This sequence comes from Flavobacteriales bacterium UBA5869, assembly GCA_002432565.1. Classification (GTDB taxonomy): domain Bacteria; phylum Bacteroidota; class Bacteroidia; order Flavobacteriales_D; family Crocinitomicaceae; genus Fluviicola. The sequence goes on along the minus strand of DJFP01000251.1, from coordinate 5,663 downwards.
AGAAATAGAATCCTGGCTGGCAACAGAATCAGATCAGTCGAAACTCTGCTGAAAAGCTCCGGGTCAAAGCAAGCGAGAGTGGAGGTCGTAAATGCCAACGAAATTTCGGGATTCCGTATTGCTCCGGATGAATTGAATCGCAGAGTGGACGTATTGATATATGGCAAAAACGCTGTAGAGAAACCAAAGCTCGCTTTTGAACTCAATAAGCCGGTCAATCTGAACATTAATTTCGTAGGTGGNNCATGTGAAACTCCACGGTCATGTCTGCTGCGATAACGATATGCCTTTGTCGATCAAACGGGCTGAAGCGGTGAAACAATACCTGATCTCGAATGGTGTGGACAAGGCGCGCATGTCGGCAGAAGGTTTTAGTAATACAATGGAATTATTCCCGGACGACTCGGAAACACACATGTCGATGAATCGAAGGGTAGAAGCGATTTTCTACCGGAAAGAATAACCCCTTTTTACCAATAAGAAGAAAAATTAAGCTTTCTTTGGAAAAACCTCTGCGCTCCTCTGCGGGAAACCTTAATCCTCCACATAAACCCGGTGCATTCGTCTGGACAACCCCGTCATCACCTCGTATGGAATGGTGTCCATCGCTTTTGCGAAAACGTCCATGGGCTGGTTCTGCCCGATAATTTCAACCGTGTCATTGATCTTCGCATTCACTGAACTGATATCCACCATGATCATATCCATGCAAACGCGGCCAACTACCGGACATTTGATCCCGTGAATATATACTGAACCCTTTCCATTGCTTAAACTGCGTCTGAAACCGTCTGCGTAACCGACAGGGACAATTGCAATGCTCATATCCTCCATGGCTTCATAGGAAATCCCGTAACCGATAAAATCCCCCTTAGGAACGGTCTTGATCTGCGAAATGGAACTGTACCAGGAAACACTTGCTTCCAGAGAAGCTTTCAGTTCCGGGTTTTCGTTGTACCCGTACATGGAAATCCCAAGACGGATCATGTCGTAACAGTTTTCCGGGTAGCGCAAAGAACCTTCCGAATTGAGGATGTGTGCTGAAAATGAGTCGGAGCTGTGTTCCCGGAAATAGGAAACAATTGAATCGAATGAAGCCAGCTGTTTTTGTGTGAATGCACTGTGGTTCGGATTGTCGGCATCTGCCAGGTGCGAATAAATTCCTTTGATCTGTACTTCAGGTTGTGAGTTGATAACTGCCAAAACACGTTCTTTATCGGCCGGTGCAAATCCCAAACGGTGCATTCCCGTATCAAATTTCAAATGGATCGGGTAGGCAGAAATATTGCGGTGGATCAAAGTCGTAATGAATTCGTCCAGTTGCTCGAATGAATAAATGGCCGGTTCCAGGCGATATTCGATAATCAGGTCGCTGTGTTCCGGATCCGGGTTCATCACAACAATCGATAAGGAAACACCGATTCCTGCTTTTCGCAATTCCACACCTTCATCGGCAAATGCTACACCGAAATTCCGGATACCGATTTGCTGCAGGAACGGAGCTACTTTATCAGCGCCTGATCCATAAGAGGAAGCCTTGACCATTGCCAGGATTTTCACGTCTTTCGGTAAACTGGATTGATAGAACGAAATGTTCCGCTTGATAGCACTCAGGTTGATCTCCACAATCGTGCGGTGTTTCAATGCTTTTCCACGGGCAACTTCGTACTCAAAAGCCCTGTCGCGATGCGCTTTTACCAGGACAACCGCATTGTGGAAGTTATCCCACGGGATGGATTTTCCTTCAGGGATGAAATAAAATTCGTCCGGGTTGAAGGATTGGATCAGTTTTTCGATCTCCAGTTTTTCGTGCTGATGCCTTTCTGATAAACCGATAACAACAATCCGTTTTTTTTCCGGAGCTAATTGTCTTTGATAGATCAATGCTTCGCTCAAAGCATCCAGGTCGAGGTTGTAAGTATCATTGATGATCGTATTCCCGTTGATTCCTTCGAAAACTTCCATGCGCAGTGCAAGCGTCGGAAGAGAATCCATTCGGGTTTTAATTTCTAACGGGTCCAGCTGCAGGTATGCCAGGAATGTTTTCAGAACGCCCAGCATTCCATTGTATCCAGCCGGAAAACGAGGATTCTCATAAGATTGGCAAACCTGGAAATTCCCCGGAAGACGGTTTTCAAGATCAGCAAATGTGTGTGGAATAAACGCTAAACGGCATTCGCGGAAAAGCACCCATTTTTCCAGCAAATGAGCTTCGTTATTTGCAAAGTTCTCACGATGTGCTTTTCCAAAGGCTGTAAAGATTCCGTAGTCGGGCCGGATCATATCCTGCAGGATTTTCATTTCCCCCGGCTTCGAAATTCCGGCTTCGATGAACGCTATGGAAGCACCTTCATGCATTTCCAAAAGAGACAAAGCCACGCCGATCTGTGAGTTGAAACTCTTGGGACTGCGGACAACTTTGAATTTATCAGAAATACAATGGAAAATCCATTCTTTGAAAGTTGTTTTTCCGACACTTCCGGTAATCGCAACCACCGGGTAAGTGAATTTCCTGCGGTGATGTTTGGCTAATTTTTGAAGAGCACCAAGTACGTCTTCTACCTGGAAGTATACCGCGTCCGGATGGAAAGTGAGAGTTGTATTTTTCGCAATTACAAAAAAACGGATTCCTTGTTGATAAGCGTGATCAATAAATTCATTTCCAGACCTTGAGTGACCGGATAAAGCAAAAAAAAGTGCTCCTTTTGACTGTTGAATTTTGCGGGAATCAAAATAAACGTGCAGAATGGAATCGATACTTGAACCGATTACTTTTGCTTCAAAAATTTCCGCACATGCTTCAATGGAATAATTTAATCTCAATGCTCAATTTTATTGTAACAACTGCGGCAAAGCGGCTCATATGTCTCAACCGCTCCAACCAATACCTGTCCCTCATCTTTGGAGGTTCGATGAGAGTACTGTGCTAAGTTACCACATGAAACGCAAATCGCGTGTACTTTTGTGACATATTCTGCCATGCAGAGCAGGGAAGGCATCGGGCCGAACGGTTTGCCTAAATAATCCATGTCCAATCCCGCAATAATGACACGTACACCGAGCCTGGCCAGATCAGTGCACACATCCACCAATCCTTCATCAAAGAATTGGGCCTCATCAATTGCAACAATACGCTCTTTTTTCCAGTGTTTCAGGATCTCATCCGAACTTTTTACGGGAATTGCTTCCAGGGAAGATCCTTTGTGACTCACTACTTGCTCTTCGTGGTAACGGTTGTCAATGGCAGGTTTGAAAAGTAGCAGTTTTTGCTGTGCAAATTCAACGCGCTTCAAACGACGTATCAATTCTTCGGTTTTTCCGGAAAACATCGATCCGCAGATCACTTCAATCCATCCGTTTTGTCTTGCTTCAGAAGGAATTTGCTCTAAAAACATCATTTTTCAAGGTTATCAACAATCCGGTATAAACAACTATTCATATTTGAAACGAAAAGGATTTTTACGAATTGTAATTTTATACTGCAAAAATTGTGATTTATCGGTTCTTATCCGAAGCGAGGTTTACAAGTTGCAGCAAATGTTGAAAAATTTCGAAATACAGGAAATATGGAAATGCACGCATTGATCGAAGAAATTACAGCCTTATTAGCAAAAATAAAGTCCGGAGAAGCTACCATGAATGAATTGGAAGCTTTTGCGGCGGCTGCCAATCAATTGAATGAGCGCGCAATTATTTTGCGGTATAAAGCTATAGAGTCAAAGGTTTACGGACGTTCGGGTACTGCTGTCTCGGAAATTCCTAGCGCCATAAAGGAAGAAATTGTTCCGATTATCGAAGCCCAGGAAGTTCACCCGGAACCAGAAGAAGAACCGTCTTATGACCTGTTCGGAATGGATGCTGAAGAGGAAGCGCCACTTACGAAGACCGGGATTGTATCCGACAAAGATACGGAATCAAAAGAGGAAGAAATCCCTTTCGAATTGATTGAAGATCAGGTGGAGGAAGAACCTGTTGACGAAGAACCGATCCAGCCATTTGTTGAGCCGGTAAGGGAAATTGAAAAAGAGGAAGAAAAGGCTCCGGTAATTCCGGAACCTGCTTTTGCAGCACCGATCGAGAATACACAAGGACTGCACCCGATTTATGGAAAACTGAATTCCAATGACGGTACTTTGGCCGCACGATTAATGTCCGTTCGACTGGAAACCCTGAAAGGTGCTTTCGGGTTTAATGAACGTCTGCAGATTATCCAGGAATTGTTCAATGGCTCCAATGAGGAATTCAACAGCCTTATTGACCAGATAGAAAATATTACTTCGAAAGATCAGGCAAGGTCTTTGGTAAGCAGTTATGCAAATAAGTATCATTGGGACGCAGACAGTCAACTGGCGATTGAACTCGTTCAAAAAGTAGAGCGTAAATATGCATAAATTCGTTTTCCTGCTGGTTTTTATACCGCTGCTCGGTTTCGGGCAGGTAGAACAGGGTCGTTTGACCGTTGAGAAATTATGTTCACCGGCTTTTCACGGTCGGGGTTACGTAAACGGAGGGGATTCTATTGCCGCGAATTTTATAGCAGGCGAATTCGAAAAGATGGGATGTAAATTCTTTAAGAACTCTCCTTATCAGCCTTTTCAATTCAAAGTGAATACTTTTCCCAATCGCATGTTTTGTTCCGTAAACGGGAAAGCTTTGGTACCGGGAAAAGAATTTGTGGTTGATCCTTCCTGCCCGTCATTTTTTACAGACAGCTTAAAAATATACCGCATTTCAACAGAAGAAATTTTCAATGGCAAGAAGCTGAAAAATAAGATCAGCCAGGCAGCCATGAGCGGTTCCAAAATAGGGATCGGTTTTGCATTTCACTTCAGTTTGTGGAAAGGGGATACTCTGAAAAAAGCAAAAGAGCTGGCAAATACCCTGGGGCAGTCAATGCCGGTTGTTGAATTGTTTGATACTAAATTTACGTGGAGTGTAAGCCAGGAACAAAGTCGTTTTCCATTACTGCAGGTGCAGTCAAATGCTATGGACGCTTCTTTGGATGAATGGATCTTCAGCATCCGGGTTGATGCAAAACTGGTGAATCATACAGCAAGAAATGTGATTGCTTACGTTCCGGCAAAGAAGAAATCAAAAAAATATTTTGTGTTTAGCGCACATTACGACCACCTCGGACAGATGGGAAAGGAAGCTTATTTTCCGGGTGGGAACGACAATGCTTCAGGAACGGCGCTTTTGCTGGAAATGGCCCGTTATTACGTCAATAATCCAGCAGAAGTGAACATTGTTTTTATGGCATTTGCCGGAGAAGAAGTAGGTTTGCTGGGAAGCAGGTACTATACAGAAAATCCGATTTTTCCATTGAAAGAAATCCAGTTCTTGTTCAATCTCGATATCATGGGGAGCGGTGAAGAAGGAGTAACGGTTGTCAACGCGACCGTGTTCCCGGAACAGTTTGAGGTATTGAAATCCATCAACGACAAACAGCAATTCCTGCCAAAAATCGGGTCACGAGGTCCGGCTGCAAATTCTGACCATTACTTCTTTACACAAAAAGGTGTACCGGCATTCTTCATGTACACCATGGGGCCAAACAAACATTATCACGATGTTTACGATACCTACGAGGAATTGAGCTTCAACAAATTCAACAGCATCTACCAGTTGCTGATTGATTTCGAAAAAGTCGTAGCCTGGAAACG
>DJFP01000254.1 GCA_002432565.1 Flavobacteriales bacterium UBA5869 | reverse complement strand
TTGTTGTAGCTTAATTTCAAACTACGCTGTAACTCCTTGGCATTATCCGTTGCTTTGTGCATTGCTGTCATACGCGCTCCGTGCTCGGATGCGTTTGAATCCAACAATGCTTTAAACAATTGGATTTTCAACGTTTTCGGGATCAACTCTTCTACGATCTCTTCTTTCGAAGGTTCGAAGATGTAATCTCCGGCTTGTTTATCGCTTGCCTGCTCTGTAGGAACGATCGGCAATAACTGCTCTTCTTTCACTTCCTGGGAAGCTGCATTGATGAAGCTGTTGTAAATAACAACCACTTTATCGAACTTCTTTTCAAGGAATGACTTCATTGCAAAATCAGCAACTACGGAAACATTTCCGAAAGTCAAGTCTGCAAAGATATCATCAACGATCCCTGTTCCGGAAGCTTCAAAATACATGTTTGAGCGCTTGAAAGCATCTTTTGCCTTTTTACCTAAACAAAGAAGGCTCACATTTGCATTTGAATATTCTTCATTGATTGCCAGGTTCACCCGTTTGATGATGTTGTTATTGAAACCACCACACAATCCGCGATTGGAAGTAATGGCAATGATCAATACATTTTCAACAGGACGTGCAGCAGCCAATGCATTTTCTGAAATATCCAGCGAAGCAGTCAAATTACCCAGGATCTCCTGCAATTTCTCAGCATACGGACGCATTTGAGTAATGGCATCCTGAGCACGCTTTAATTTTGCAGCGGAAACCATCTTCATTGCAGAGGTAATCTGCATCGTAGATCCTACTGAAGTAATTCGATTTCGTATTTCTTTAAGATTCGGCATATCCTTAATTTAGAATTGAAAAGGCATTTCGACTCCGCTCAATGACCTTTTCAATTTTCAATTTTAAATTCTTAATATTTAGCAGCGATCTCTTTCGCAACTTTTCCTAAAAGATCTGTATCAGCATCTTCGTATTTTCCTGCTTTCAAACGAACCAATACATCTGCATGTTTCGCCTCCAGGAAATCCAAATATTCCTTTTCGAAATCTTTTACCTTGTTCACAGGAACGTTTTGCATCAATCCTTTTGTACCCACATAGATGATAGCAATTTGCTTTTCTACCGGGTAAGGATCTCCTTCGCGCTGCTTCAGGATCTCCAAGTTACGTGCTCCTTTGTCCAAAACAGACTTCGTAGCTGCATCCAAATCCGAACCGAACTTCGCGAACGCTTCCAACTCACGGTATTGTGCCTGATCCAATTTCAAAGTACCAGCTACTTTCTTCATGGATTTAATTTGAGCGTTACCTCCTACACGAGATACAGAGATACCTACGTTGATTGCAGGACGGATACCAGCGTTGAACAAGTCATTCTCCAGGAAGATCTGACCGTCGGTAATCGAAATTACGTTTGTAGGAATGTACGCAGATACGTCACCCGCTTGTGTTTCGATAATTGGAAGTGCGGTCAATGAACCTCCTCCTTTTACGATTCCTTTCAAAGAATCAGGAAGGTCGTTCATTTGCTTAGCGATGTTGTCATCAGCGATGATTTTCGCAGCACGCTCCAACAAACGGGAGTGAAGGTAGAATACGTCACCAGGGTAAGCCTCACGGCCCGGAGGACGACGTAGTAACAAAGATACCTCACGGTAAGCAACCGCCTGCTTGGAAAGGTCATCAAATACGATCAATGCAGGACGTCCTGAATCACGGAAGAACTCACCGATTGCAGCACCAGTCATTGGAGCGTAGAACTGCATTGGAGCCGGATCAGAAGCGTTTGCAGCAACGATTACCGTGTAAGCCATTGCACCTGCATCTTCTAATTTCTTATAGATTCCCGCAACTGTTGAACCTTTTTGTCCTACTGCAACATAGATACAGAAAACAGGTTCTCCGCGGTCATAAAATTCTTTTTGGTTGATGATTGCATCGATCGCAACCGTTGTTTTTCCTGTTTGACGGTCACCAATGATCAACTCACGTTGTCCGCGCCCGATCGGAATCATCGCATCAACTGCTTTGATACCTGTTTGAAGAGGCTCAGTTACCGGCTGACGGAAGATAACTCCCGGAGCTTTACGCTCGATCGGCATTTCATACAACTGACCAGTGATAGGGCCTTTTCCGTCGATTGGGTTACCGATAGTATCCACAACACGACCAACCATTCCGTCACCAACGTTAACAGAAGCAATGCGGTTCAAACGTTTTACAGTATCCCCTTCTTTTACTGAAGATGAACGACCCAACAATACAACCCCTACGTTGTCTTCTTCCAGGTTCAATGCAATTCCCTGCAATCCACCGTCGAATTCAACTAATTCACCGTACTGAACACCTTTCAATCCGTAAACGCGAGCGATACCATCACCGATCTGTAATACGGTACCTACTTCCTGCAATTCAGCTTCCGAACGGAATCCTGATAATTGCTCTCTTAAAATTGCAGAAACTTCTGCTGGTTTAACATCTGCCATGTTTTTCCTTATTACCTTGTTAAACGTTGTTTCAACTTATTAATTTGTGATGCAACGGATGCATCGATTTGATTGTCGCCCATCCGAACGATAAAGCCTCCGATCAGGTCCGTATCAATCTTCTCAGTCAACTCAACAGTTCCTGATGTAGAAGCCTGAACTTTAGAAACGATCTCTTTCTTTACTTTATCATCCAATTTATGTGCGCTGATCAATGTCACCGGAACAATTCCCTGATGTGCTTTCAAAAGCCCATCAAAAGAAGCTGCGATCTGTGACAAATATGCTTCACGACCATTCTTCACAATCAGCTCTATGAACATGTTTGTTACTTTATCGAATTGGTCAAAAATTGCATTCAAAACAGCAATCTTTTTATCTGCTTTCACAATCGGACTTTGAAGCATGTTCTCCAGGTCCTTGTTTTCAGCACATACTGTTGCCATGTATTTCATGTCTGCCGCAACTGCATCCACTTTGTTCTGTTCGATCGCAAGATCCAACAAAGCTTGTGCGTAACGGGAAGCTGATTTCGAACTCTTCATTTCTATCGATTAGTTCAAGTTAATATCACCTGCCATTTTCTCAGCCAACGCTTTCTGCTTCTCATCTGAAGACAACTCTCCACGAATGATTTTCTCAGCGATTTCCAATGAAATTGCAGCAACTTGTGTTTTCAATTCAGCAATTGCAGCTGTTTTCTCTGTGTTGATGGTAGCACGAGCCGACTCAACGATTTTGTTTGCTTCAGCTTTCGCAGTATTCTTAGCATCCTCAACCATTTTCACAGCTGTTTCTTTCGCATCTTTCACGATTGCGTCACGCTCAGCACGAGCTTCTTTCAACAAGTTCTCGTTTTGTGCCTGCAAAGCATGCATTTCAGCTTTTGTTTTTTCAGCCAATTCCAATGCATCGGAAATTTTTTGCTCACGTGCATTTACGGAAGCTAAAATCGGTTTCCAAATGAACTTGGTTAAAATAACCAACAACAGAACGAATACTAAGCCCGTCCAAAAAAGTAATCCTAAATCTGGTGTAATCAACCCCATCTTATTTCTGTTTTAATTTTTCAATTGTTCCCACGCTGAAGCTTGTGCCATCGCTAAAGCTACTGGCGACATGCGATCAGCACAGGCGTTGTTCTAAAAAGGCTTGCTGCAACCAACCGTTGCAACAAGCTTTTTCAATTACTTCGCTCCTGTCTCAAGACCTAGTAGACCAACTACTACACCGAAAAGAGCAACACCTTCGATCAACGCTGCTGCGATAATCATAGCTGTTTGAATTTTTCCTGAAGCTTCAGGTTGGCGTGCGATTGCGTCCATTGCTGAACCACCGATCTTACCAATACCCATTCCTGCACCTAAAACTGCAAGACCTGCTCCAATTGCTGCGATACTTCCGTACATGCTATTTTGAATTAAAAAATTACTAATTAATGGTGAGCTTCTTCAACAGCTGCACCGATAAACAATGCTGATAACATACAAAACAAGAATGCCTGTAAGAATGCTACCAACAACTCCAACACTGAGATAAACAATGCCATCGGCACTGACAAACCTCCCCAAGCTACATTTTCGTTAATGAAAATGATCGAAACCAATGCCAACACAATAATGTGACCAGCAGACATATTCGCAAACAAACGAACCATCAATGCGAAAGGCTTAGTCAAAATCCCAACCAATTCGATTGGAATCATAATGATCAATAAAGGCTTCGGAACCCCTGGCATTGCGAAGATATGCAACCAATAATGTTTATTACCTGAAAAAACAGTCACCAACAAGGTACAAACCGCCAGGAACAAAGTTACGGTGATATTACCAGTTAAGTTAGCTCCTCCCGGAAGAAACGGAACCAAACCAAGTAAATTATTTATGAAAATAAAGAAGAAGATGGTCAACAAATACGGAACGTATTTCTGGTATTTGTGGTGATTGATATTTGCTTTTGCAATATCGTCACGAACCATTACGATCAATACTTCCAAATATTTAGCCAACCCTTTCGGAGCAACAGGACCGTTTTTCTTGTAGAAACGAGCAACATTACTCATAATCAACAGAATCAAAACAGCTCCCATAAATAAGGAAAGCACGTTTTTTGTGATGGAAAAATCATATGGTTTTACAGCCCCGTGAACATGTCCTTTTTCGAAAGACAACTCACCGTTCTCCAATTTATAAATTTCTTCGTGATACATAGCATATCCTGATGCAGGACCAACACCTTTTACGTATTCAACGGTTTCATTTGTTTTATGATCTGTAGCTGACGCATGTTCTCCATGATAAAAATGCTTGGAAGAAAATGTCTTCAAACCACCATCCACCAGAATTATCGGAAGATAAATAGAAACAGAATTGTGATGCCCTCCCCACAAGTGCCATTCGTGCGCATCCGAAATGTGATGCATGATCATTTCCCCAACATTAAACTCACGCTTTGCAATTTCAGCTTCTTCCGAACTATGCTGAGAAGCAAATGAAGTTGAAAAAATCAGTATTCCTACCAGTAATGAGAAAAATCGTTTTGCACTGAAAATTAATGACATCGCTTATTAATATTTAGATAAAACCCTAAATTT
>DJFP01000276.1:6147-7342 GCA_002432565.1 Flavobacteriales bacterium UBA5869 | reverse complement strand
ATGAAAAAGTATACAACAATGCTTTATTTACAATATCCCGGTAGAAATACCCCGAAACAAATAAAGCAATCGTGAATAAAAATTGAAACCAAAACACTCCGGAACTATAACTCAAAACCAAAACCTCAATTGTTCCTGATTCTTCAGAGTTCCATTCACAAGTAACATAATATGGTAAGAAAACCGATATGATAAGCATCAAAAGCCCTCCCGCAACAGAACCAATTCTTAAATACTTGATCTGAGTATAAATCATATACTAAAAATAACAAAACATCTGCACTCCTCTGTGCCTTCGCTGACCGCATGTCGCCAAAGCTTTAGTGGCGGTACAAGCTTCAGCATAAGCGTTGCGAACTCTGCGGAAACCTATTTTGTCAGGTCTGCCAAGATCAATCCAGCCTCAAACGGATCGATAGCCGCATGGATCTGTTTCAACAACTCGTTATAAGCTCCACTCGGTGCAAACTGAAGCCAATGGAAATATCTTTCCTGCAGGGAATTCTCCGGAATGATACGTTCTGAAATAAAATCAATAGCCTGAAGAGTTTGTTCATGACGCTGTTTCAGCTGTTTCACCAGGCGTTGCTCAAAGGATTCCAATTGCTTTTTCATCCGAACTGCTTCCGCTTCTGCGAAAGATTCCAAAGTAGCCTCAATGGTTTTAGCTTTCTCGATCATCGTTGTGCGTAAAGCATTGAATTCAGCATACAGAACGGAAAGATCCAGGTCATCACCTTCATTTTCCTTCAGGAACAACTTCTTGAGATCGTCCCTGTGTTCGAAAAAACGTTCTTCCGGCCAGTTCAACTTATCCATCCGCTTTTTCAAAGCACCATCAATCAACTGCAGGGAAACACGCTGCTGGATCAATGGAAATAAAGTCTGATGCACATCGAAAACACCTTTCAACTGTATCCAGTAAGCCATCTCACCGCCTCCGCCAACATAAACCAAATTCGGTAAAATGGTTTCCTGGTAAACCGGGCGCAAAATCACATTCGGCGAAAAGTTTTCCGGCTCCTCCTGCACCAATTGACCCAGCTCTTCTTTGCTGTAAACTTTTCCGTCAATGGCCAATCCATTTGCAGTTGGTTCTATGCGCAAACGCTCTCCAGCTTTTAAATAAAACAAATTACAATCCCGGGAATGTGCCTGTGGTTTATATCCGGCGGATTCAACCAATTTATTCGTG
>DJFP01000276.1:5948-6117 GCA_002432565.1 Flavobacteriales bacterium UBA5869 | reverse complement strand
TTCAGATTATGATCATCCGGCTGAAGGACCAAAACACCGAATTCAGCAAACAGTTTACTGATAAATTCCTGCTGGTAAGAAGCATAATCTTCTTTTTCGGAGATTGCCAGTAATTCATTGATCTCGGTTTCCTTACCCTCAAAAAATGCACTGAAGAGAGCTTTCACTT
>DJFP01000276.1:5201-5858 GCA_002432565.1 Flavobacteriales bacterium UBA5869 | reverse complement strand
CTGATGCCCGGTCGTAATGGTAAACGTATTTTCGTTTGCCAGCAATTCCAGGTTTTCCATTTGGCTTTTCGATGCATAAGAACCGATTTGCTGTTTCCAGACGGAGACCAGATTTTTGCGTGTTTCGGAAGAATAAACTTTCTTCTTTTTTTGTGCCTGCACCTGTAAATCTTCTATAGAGTGAAGCGGTGCTGTTAGAAATTGCCCGAATGTTGATTGATTCCCAAAAGCCTGGGAAAATGATGAAAATTGTTTGATTTTATCTCGAGCGATAGTTGTATGATTCATGAGGCAAATGTACAATTCATTTTCACTTGTAGCAGTTACCATGGAAGGCAAACTGTTAAAAACCTTAAAAGAATTGCGAGTTGCCAATCGACAATTGCGAATTAAGATTCCAAGAATAAATTAAGTTAAGCGTGAATCATTTCGGATCAAAATAAAAGGTTTTAAATGGTGAGCCTGCGAACATGCCAGAACTCCCATTCGGAATTCGTAATTGGGAATTCGTAATTATAAATTATTTTTGCAAAAAACAATTTATATGGAAGCTATTATTCGTACCGAAAAGGGAGATATGCGTGTTACCTTCTACCAGGAAGATGCACCGAATACAGTTGCTAACTTTGTGAAGCTGGCTAAAGAAGGATTCTACGA
>DJFP01000276.1:3974-5074 GCA_002432565.1 Flavobacteriales bacterium UBA5869 | reverse complement strand
GCTCATTTGGACCGCAATCATACTTGTTTCGGAAAAGTAACCGAAGGAGTAGACATCGTTGACGATATCAGACAAGGTGACCGCATTTTAGCAATCGAAATTCAAGATTAATCGATCTAAAAACAAAAAAGCAGGGGTGGAATCCGTCAACTGACGGACCACCCCTGCTTTTTTATGTGTATTAAAATCTTAGTTTGTCTTCGGAGATTCAGCCGGTGCTGCTTCCTGAGGCAATACTTTACCTGTAATTGTCAAAATAATCGGCTCAGTAGAAGCATTTGTTGTAACAGTAATTGTCTTAGTAAACTGCCCGACACGCTTAGTATCGTAATTTACAACAATTTTTGAAGATTTTCCTTTTGCGATCGGTTCAGTTGGCTTCTCAGCAGCAGTACAACCGCAAGAAGTCTGAACGTTAGTAATGATCAAAGGAGTTTTCCCGTTATTCTTGAATTCGAAAACGAACGGCTCCTTGGAATCGTAAGGGATTTCAGCTCTTTCGATTTTCAAAGTTTTAAAAGCTACAGGAGATTTTGCTTCTGTTTTTACTTCTTTTTTTGCTTTATCGTTTGTTGTTTGTGCAAAAGTTCCAAGTGAAATCAGTGAAACTGCAAGAATTGCGATTACTTTCATGTGTTTTTGTTTAGATTCCGCCCTGCACGTGCAGGATCGGTGAGTTTTAACTATACAAGAATACGAACTCTTTTTCGAATGGTTGTTTAATTAACAAAAAATTAAATGCAAAAACTTCCGGGATATAAATGCCCTCAAGCAACTCCTTTTCACCACTTCGTCAATTGGTCAATTTGCGTGTTTGCCAAATGGCAAATTAATATAGGCGAATCCACAATCTATAGTTATCAGAACGCTATATAGAATTCGTAATTCGTAACCCCGAATTCGTAATTAACAGATATCTTCGTAATCCATTCAAAACGAGTTTCATGAAGTTGCTTCTAAATTGCATACTCATCCTCTGCACCGGATTATCATTTTCTCAGACACAGCAGCAGCTGGATTCACTCGAACGCCTTATCCCTAAAAAAAAGGGGAGCGAAAAAGTCAGACTGTTAAATGATTTGACTTTCTACTACTTCCGG
>DJFP01000276.1:0-3966 GCA_002432565.1 Flavobacteriales bacterium UBA5869 | reverse complement strand
ACCGCCGGAATGATTTCTTCCTACGCAAAACTGGGAAACGGTTACTTCGAGCTTGGTCAATTCAAAAAAGCACAGCAATCCTATAATAAAGCCATTTATTTGGCGAAAATCGTGGGAGACGAAAACACACTCCTTCAAATTTATCAAAACACTGCAAACGTGCTGGAGGTAGGAGGATTTATTAAAGAAGCCCTCAAAATGCAGCTTGACATCCATGAAATAGCCGTCCGAACAGACAACAAAATGGTTCAACTCTCCAATTACGGAAACCTGGGATCCTGCTATCAAAAATTAAATCAATTCGACAAAGCCCGGGAAATGTACCTGAAAGCAGTACCGATAGCCCAAGAAATCAACCAGCCCGAACAACTTGCAATGGTTTACCAGGGCCTGGGAGTCGTTGAGAGAGCCGCGAAAAATACCGACCTCGGCTTGAAATATTATCAGCAGGCACTCAGATTGTACCGGAAACTGCATTCTAAAACAGGAGAAGGAATTATCGCCGTGAATATCGGAAACTCTTTTTTGGACCTCAATCAGCCCGACTCAGCTTCCTACTACNNGATATTGAACGCTTATAATGGACTCGCCGATTTGGAACTCAAGCGGAAAAACTACCAAAAAGCAGCTGAATACTTAGTCCTTAAGAATACCTACCAGGATAGTGTCGCTATTTTCCAGGGAAATGAACTCATAGCAGATGTATTCGGGAAATACGAATTGGAAAAACACCAACGTGCCCTGGCACAAAGTGAAGCTAAAAATGCCAAAAACCAATTGTACCAGGCAATATGGGTCGGGATCTCTGCCGCACTTTTCCTACTTTTTGTAGTAGTCTTTCTCTTTTTCCGCCACAAACGAAAAATTGCAAAAGAGGAGTTGATCCGGACCAAACAAGAAGAGCATTATTTGCGTGAAAAGCAGCTAAACGATCAAAAGCTGAGCATTTCAAGAGAGCTGCACGACAATGTGGGATCCCAGATCACCTACCTGATCTCGTCTATCGACAACCTCACTTACCTGGACGAAGAAAACAAAAACCTCAACTCCAGGCTGCATGATCTGAGTGATTTCGGGAGAAATACCATGCAGGAACTTAGAAGTACGATATGGGCAATGAACACCGAGGATGGAAACGTTGAAACACTCTTAACGCGTGTGGAAAGCCTGAAGAACAAAGTCCCGCTCGCGATAGAAATTACAAACCATGTGAAAGAGGACCATCCGCTGAAATCAACAGAATTACTAAATCTATACCGCATTATCCAGGAAGCTATCCAAAATACGCTGAAACACGCAGAAGCAACCATAATTGGGATTGTACTGGAAACAAAACAAAATAAAGTTTCTGTGACAATTACCGATAACGGGAAAGGCATAAAAATCAAAGAAGGAAACGGGAATGGGTTGCAAAATATGCGTTACCGCTGCGAACAGATCGGAGGTACTTTCGGGCTGACCAGCCAGGAAAACGGAGGCACAACAATTTCCTGCACATTCGGCATCTGACGTATTGCTTCATACCGCTTATAGTTGCACATTTGCATAAGAACAAATCCAAAAGGTCCAAAGTGCTCAAATCTTCTTGGCTCCTAGAGCTCCAAAGGTTCAAAAGAGTTTAAACTTGAACCTTTTGAACAATTGAACATTTCAACATTTGAACTAGCTATGATAAGAATTGCAGTAGCCGAAGACAACCCTTTTTTAGCCAAATCCATCCAGGAAAAGCTAGCCCTCTTTCCGGGAGAATTGAAATTCAAATTCCATGCATTCAACGGCAAACTGTTCCTGGAGAAATTAGCAGAAGACCCAATCATTGATGTAATACTGATGGATATTCAAATGCCCGAAATGGACGGTATCGAAACCACACGCATCATTTCAGAACGCTATCCGCAGATCAAAATCATTATGCTTACGGTACTGGACGACGAAGAATCTATCTTCCAGGCAATCCTGGCAGGAGCAAACGGATACCTGTTAAAAGATGAAAACCCGCGGGTCCTGCTAGAAAGCATTCTATCCATCGTAGAAGGCGGAGCCCCCATGTCATCCGGAATTGCATTAAAAGCTTTGAGACTGCTGCGGAATCCTATCAAACCCGATGAAGAAAAATCGGATATAAAAAGACCGGAGATTTCCCCGCGCGAAATCGATGTTTTGAACCAGCTAAGCAAAGGAATGGACTACAAGCAAATTGCAGAAAACCTGATCATTTCACCGTCAACCGTTCGCAAGCACATTGAAAATATCTACAGCAAACTACAGGTACACAACAAAATAGAAGCTGTGAAAGTTGCACAAAAACACCGCATCATTGATTAAGAAGTAATTATCAATTATAAATGCCTCAATTATCAAGGGGAATTCACTTCTTGATAATTTTACACTTGATAATCGATAATTCAAAAGTCCTTCGCCATATCCAATACCTCTTTAATCGAATCATACGTATTCGACCGGATCATACTCCATTCCTCCTTTTCGATCCATATTGCCTGCGTGATTGATTCCTCTTCCTGAGGAAAAACTTCCATTGATCCGGAATAATTGAGCGCATACCACCAGTTTTTCTTAATAGTAGGTCTTCCCATGTACGAATAGGTATGGAACGTGATCCCAAGAAGATGATCAATTGTTGGTCCTTCGATCCCGCATTCTTCTTCAATTTCACGAACAGCTGCTTCCCAGGGCTGCTCATTGGCGTCCAATTTCCCTTTTGGAATATCCCACATTCCATGTCGTTCAATAAATAAATACTGCCGATCACACTTTACTATACCTCCGGCAGCATCCATAAACTCATACGCATGGAAAACTCGATTGAATGCCAACTCGAAATCCTCATAAATCACTAACAAACAACCGTTTGAACTTGAAAAATCAAACACATCCAGGAGTTTCGACAAATCATTTTCCAGCGAATTCCAAACCAAATCATACTTCCTCGAAGGCACTTCTTCCGATGAATCCAAAAATTCAATAACCGAATTATCAATAAAAACTTTGTACATTTGCACTATGATTTTAAATAAAGATCGAGCACTAAAAGTAGCGGAATTTTTGCTACAGATTAAAGCAGTAAAATTACAACCAAATTCTCCATTTACATGGGCTTCCGGTTGGAAATCTCCTATTTATTGTGATAACAGGATTACACTTTCTTTCCCGGCGATCAGAACATACATTCGCCAGGGATATGCGGACGCAATTCTCGAACATTTCGGTAAACCGGATATTATTGCTGGTGTTGCAACCGGAGGAATTGCACAAGGTGCATTAGTGGCGCAGGAATTAGGAATCCCTTTTATTTACGTTCGCAGCTCGGCGAAAGCTCATGGAATGGGAAATATGATCGAAGGTCACTTCGAAAAGGGACAACGAGTAGTTGTCATCGAAGATTTAATCTCAACCGGCGGAAGCAGCTTACAGGCAGTTCAAGCTTTGAGAGAGGCCGGGTTGGAAGTGAAAGGATTGGTTGCAATCTTTACATACGGATTTGATGTATCCATCAAAAACTTCTCCAATGCGGAATGTCCTTTCGTGACATTGACAGATTACGATCATTTGATCGATCAGGCCTTGAAATCAGATTATGTAACAGATTCTGATGTAGAATCGCTGCGTGAATGGAAGATCAATCCTGACAACTGGAAAAACTAAGATATGTTACTAAAAACAGATTCTTCACCGGTAAATGCTTCGGCACAAAAAGTATTTGAATTTCTTTCNNTTCAAGGCTCAGGGTGGAATCGTTATTCCGCTGATCTATGTATCGAAAGAACCAAACACAAAGATCGTCATGGAATCCGGTGAAAAAGCACCGTTCAGTTATACTTTGTCAATTATACTGAAAGAAACGGGAGCAACCTGTGAAGGCCACCTTGAATTCGAGGCAAACATCAATATGTTTATGAAAATGATGGTTGAAAAACCATTGACCAGCCTTTTTGTCGTAATGACGAA
>DJFP01000260.1 GCA_002432565.1 Flavobacteriales bacterium UBA5869 | reverse complement strand
ATAGGGCATCCGAAAGTGATTGAAAGTCAGAACCCGATTTTTCTGGCGCTTGTTTGGGGAGTTTTGGCTACCTGGTGGGTAGGTTTGATATTGGGGCTGCTCATCGTGTGTTTCAATAGTATTGGAAAATTGCCCAAAATTCCTTTTTCTAAGATTCGGAAATATGTGATCCGTTTACTGTTCATTCTGCTGTTTACCACTGCTTTAGCGGGATTAATCGGCTATTTGATCGCTAAAACGGGAGCGATTCATTTAATAGGTGAACTTGCAGGAACCATTCCTTTTGAAAAACAAAATGCATTTCTCGCTGCAGCCTGGGCTCATGTGAGTTCTTATATTGTTGGATTCATTGGAGGAATAGTCATTTGCATGAAAATTTGGATGCAGCGAACTCGTCCAAACAGAAAACTTAAACCTGACTGAGTCTGTGAAGTCCAATAACCCAACTTACTAATCTGCGAGATCTATCAAATCTGCGTGCTATATAACTGAGCTCGCGAAGTGCCGATCAAGCAAGTAAATCTGTTTATCTCTCATTCAACTGACAAAAATGTCGCTTCAAAAGATAATTCTCTGACAAATCGACAGCGTGTTTTCGGTCTTTTATTCATTTTCTGTCAAATCTGTCAGGAATTGCGCCTTCTTTCCCCATGGCACAACCTTTGACTTATGGAAGGAAAATTCTGAAAACGAAAATTAAATAAAATGGGAAAAATAATTGGAATCGATTTAGGAACAACAAACTCATGTGTTTCCGTAATGGAGGGAAATGAGCCGGTTGTAATCGCAAATTCTGAAGGTAAGCGTACAACACCCTCTGTGGTAGCATTCGTAGATGGTGGCGAACTGAAAGTTGGTGACCCTGCGAAGCGTCAGGCGATTACCAACCCAACAAAAACAATTTACTCGATTAAGCGTTTCATGGGATCTTCCTATGATGAAACACAGAAAGAGGCTGGTCGCGTACCTTACAAAATTGTAAAAGGCGATAACAACACACCAAGAGTAGATATCGACGGACGTATGTATACTCCTCAGGAAATTTCTGCAATGATCCTTCAGAAAATGAAGAAAACAGCTGANNGAAATCGCAGGTTTAACAATCAAACGTATTATCAACGAGCCTACAGCTGCAGCTTTAGCTTACGGTTTGGATAAAAAAGGAATAGACCAAAAGATCGTAGTATTCGACTTCGGTGGTGGTACTCATGACGTTTCTGTTTTGGAATTGGGAGACGGAGTATTTGAAGTATTGGCAACTGACGGAGATACGCACTTAGGTGGTGACGACGTGGACGAGGCAATCATTACTTGGCTGGCAGATGAGTTTAAAGCAGAAGAAGGGTTGGATTTACGCCAGGACCCGATGGCTTTACAACGTTTGAAAGAAGCTGCTGAAAAGGCGAAGATCGAATTGTCTTCAACAACTTCAACAGAGATCAACTTGCCATACATCATGCCGGTAAACGGTATTCCAAAACACTTGGTAAGAACTTTACAACGTTCAAAATTTGAGCAATTGATCGCAACAATCGTTGAAAGAACAATCGCACCTTGTCGTTCTGCTCTTCAAAATGCAGGATTGTCTACAAGCGATATCGATGAAGTGATCTTGGTTGGTGGATCAACTCGTATTCCTGTGATCCAGGATGCAGTGCAGCGTTTCTTCGGAAAAGCTCCGTCAAAAGGAGTAAACCCGGATGAAGTAGTAGCAGTTGGTGCGGCGATTCAGGGAGGTGTATTGACAGGTGAAGTGAAAGATGTCTTATTGTTGGATGTTATTCCATTGTCTTTAGGAATTGAAACAATGGGAGGTGTATTCACGAAATTGATCGAAGCGAATACAACTATTCCGACTAAAAAATCTGAGACATTCTCAACTGCAGCGGATAACCAACCAGCGGTAGATATCCATGTGTTGCAGGGTGAGCGTCCAATGGCAGGCGATAACAAAACATTGGGTCGCTTCTCATTGACAGACATTCCGCCTGCTCGTCGTGGAGAACCTCAAATCGAAGTAACATTCGACGTGGATGCGAACGGTATTATGCACATTTCTGCAAAAGACAAAGGAACAGGAAAAGAGCAGTCAATCAAGATTGAAGCATCTTCAGGTTTGTCTGATGAAGAAATCAAGCGTATGAAAGCAGAGGCAGAAGCAAATGCAGATGCAGATAAGAAGCGTATGCAGGAAGCTGAAACTTTGAATAAGGCAGATTCATTGATCTTCCAAACTGAGCGTCAGTTGAAAGAGTACGGAGATAAGATCCCTGCAGATAAAAAACAACCGATCGAAGATGCTTTAGCAGCATTGAAGACTGAGTTTGAAGCGAAGAACATGGCAAACCTTGATGCAGCAATGGAGCGTTTGAATACAGCTTTCCAGGCAGCTTCCCAGGAAATGTATAACGCAGCAAATGCTGGAGGTGCAGATCAGGGAGCTCAAGGCGGAAATGCCGGAGGAAACTCAGGTGATGAAGTAACTGATGTTGACTTCGAAGAAGTGAATGATAAGAAGTAANNAAGAGGGCTTTTGCATTGCAAAGGCCCTTTTTTTGTTTAATGTTGGTGTTGGTAGGTACGCGAGGCTTCGCGTACCTGCCACGCATGTTTCAATATGGATATAGCATGAATCCGGTAATCTGTGGTGGATATTACCGGTTATAAATCAAATTCCCTTCTGCAATCGTTAACGGAGCTTCAAAATTCGTTTCATACAATCCGCCCGTTCCCAGTCCCTGCGGTAAAACTGGGTTATAATCTGCTGTAAACTGTGCTATGGCATTCAACCCGATATTACTTTCCAAAGCTGAAGTTATCCACCAGGGAATGTGATGAGAATCTGCCAGCTCAATCCATTCTTTTGATCCGCTGAATCCGCCGTGTAAGCTTGGTTTCAGGATAATGTATTGAGGATTGATCGTTTCGAGAAGTTCCACCTTTTTGTGTGTTTCGTTGATCCCGATCAGTTCTTCGTCTAAAGCAATTGGGAGTGGTGTTTCTTCACAAAGCTTCTTCATGTTGTTCCAGGACCCGGCTTTGATCGGTTGTTCAATGCTGTGAAGGTCCAATTGAGCTAACTCTTTTAGTTTCCAGGTTGAATCTTCCATCCTGAAAGCCCCGTTGGCATCTACACGCAAAACGATTTTTGATGCGTCAAATCTGGCGCGGATTCCTTCTAAAAGCTTCAATTCTTGTTTAAAATCTATTGCACCGACCTTTAGTTTGATGCAGTTGAATCCGGCATCTAATTTTTCTTCGATTTGGTCCTGCATGTAGATTGGATCGCCCATCCAGATCAACCCGTTAATCGGAATGCTGAACCCGGAACTTCTTTTTGCCGATTCGAAATAAATTCGTTTTCCACCGTTCAACAAATCGAAATAAGCNNAGGAATGGATTTGAACAAACTTCAGTCAGTTTTTGCTCGTAGGTTTCATCAGTAGTGTAATCCGGAGACAATCCCGGAATGATGGAACATTCTCCCAATCCGGTAGTGCCTTCAGGATCCGTTAATAGCAGTTTCCAGCCTTTCTTTTGGGTCAGAACTCCGCGACTTGTCCAGCTTGGACGTTTGAAATCAAGTGTAAACGCCTCAAAGGTTGCCTTTGCTTGCTTTAGAGAATCCATTGGTTGATAGAAACACTGATTACGTATAGCAGACTGATAAAAAAAGTACCTAAAGCAACAAGCTTTAATTGCGAGTCCAATTCTTTAGGGACTGTGTTCTTCGCTACAAATACCAAATGCTTCACAAATAATAATGCTGGAAGAAAGGAGATAAATCCGAGCCAGTTCTTAGTCAGTACCAGGAAAATTCCCCAGCTTAAAAAAGCGCTGATAATTAGGAAGAAATGGTATTTTTTTGCATTTGAAGCTCCCAATTTTACAACTAAGGTCCGTTTTCCTACTTTTGAATCGTTTTCACGGTCACGCATGTTATTCAGGTTCAATACAGCTGTACTTAAAAAACCGATCGTGACAGCCGGAAAGACAAGTATCCAGGATAAGGTGTCTGAAAATAACGGGTAGACACCGATAACACTTACCAGGCCAAAAAAGATGAATACGAACAAATCGCCTAAACCATTGTAGCCATAAGCCTTTTTTCCAATGGTATAAGTAATTGCAGCAAAAACCGATGCAACGGCCAAAGCAATGTAAATGTAAACACTTGTTGCAGAAAGGTTCTTTGTTCCGAAGTAAATCAACAGCCCTGCACTTAAAAAAGACAACAGGGAAGTAAATATTACTGCATTTTTCATTGCGTTTTTCGAGATGGAACCGGATTGAACGGCACGCATCGGGCCCACCCTTTCCGAATTGTCGGCACCTTTTAAAGAATCNNTTCCAGTAACCCTGGAAAACCGCAACAAAAGAACCAACGAGTATTCCCGAAATGGATAAAGGAAGTGTTCTTAACCGAAGAGCACTAATCCAGTCTGATGAATTTGCCATGCTCAAATTTCGGTATTTTATCTCTTCAATGTTCCAATTGGGATTTAAACTTTCCATTTGATTGAAAAAAAGGTTAATTTGGTAACACTAAATCAAGGTATATGAAAAAATTACTTGGATGTATCATTCTATCAACTATTTCACTGGCAGCCTGGTCACAAGACGAGGCAGAAGAAGACCGCTTTGGAAAGAATTTCGTCCTGAAATTTGCACCCACACAGTTGGTTGCCGGGGAATTTAACTTCAGTTACGAGCAGCGGGTGGCACGTATTTTCAGCCTGGAGCTGGAAGTCGGGCCTACCATTTCTCAATTCGGGCTGAACTTTGGAAACCAGCGTTTGTGGCGCAGCGATATTTGGGAATTTGATCCGATAAATATGGATGCTGATGCTAATATTGGATTTCATGCATCACTTGCCCCAAGGTTTTACCCGCTTTCCGAAGATAATGAATTGAAGGGACTTTACCTTTCTCCGGTCTTTAAGTATCGAAGATACAATTATTTGATCCAGGATATAAGTGGAGTGCTCGATGACACAAAAGCCAGCTTAAGCCAATTGATATTCCGATTTAATATGGGGCTACAATTTTGGCCGGGTGACGGAAATTTCAGCATTGATATGTATTTCGGAGTTGGACTGGGAACATTCGATATTAATAACAAGTACATGGATAATTACGTAGACGACCAGGGCAATGTTCAGTCTCGCTGGGTTGCAACAAGTAACACGGGAGTCAGGCTGAATGCGGCAACCGGAATCAAGTTCGGTTTCGGGATGTAAAAAAGCAATTGAATATATAGGAAGCCTTTCTGAGAAATCAGGAAGGCTTTTTTAATGATCAATTATCAAGTTCTGAACATTTTTGATAATTCCCGAAATTCATAATTGATAATTAATATATGCGTGCATAATTATTTGTATATTTGGATGTAATCAATTGAAANNAAATGGAAAAATTGGCTTTAAGCAACTTGTTGAATATTGAGCATCCGATTATTATGGCGCCCATGTTTTTGGTTTCGAATGAAGAAATGATCATTGCGGGTACCGAAAATGGGATCGCGGCGGCTATTCCGGCTTTGAATTACCGTTCTACCGAACTGTTGAGAGAAGGCTTGAGACGCATGAAAGCAAAGGTGAAAGGTCCGATCGGCATCAACCTGATCGTGAATGCTTCTAATATTTACATGGAAGAGCAATTAAAGATCTGTGTGGAAGAGGGAGTCGATTTTTTCATAACTTCTTTGGGATCTCCGAAAAAAGTCATTGATGCCGCTCATGGAAAGAACATAAAAGTTTTTTGTGATGTTACGGATGTTTCTTATGCACAGAAAGTAGAAGCCTTGGGAGCTGATGCTGTAATTGCTGTCAACAACAGGGCAGGTGGTCATGCAGGACAAATAGATGCTCCGACACTGATCAAAAGCATTAAGAAAGCTATTTCAATTCCGGTTATTTCTGCAGGAGGTGTAGGAACGAAAAAAGAAATGGATGAATTGATTGCAGCCGGAGCTGACGGATTTTCAATCGGTTCGGTTTTCATTGCATCTGATGAAGCAGGCGTTTCGCAGGAATATAAGCAGGCATGTGTAGATTACGGTGCAAAGGATATTGTAATGACCTCCAAACTTTCAGGAACACCTTGTACAGTTATAAATACCCCATATGTAAAGGAAATCGGAACTGAACAATCCTGGTTGGAACGCATTTTGAATAAAAACAAGCGTTTGAAGAAATGGGTAAAAGCACTGACATTTTATAGAGGGATGAAATCCCTGGAGAAAGCAGCTTTCAGTGCAACTTATAAAACCGTTTGGTGTGCGGGCCCCAGTATTGAGCATGTGAAATCGATCCGACCGGTAAAAGAGATCATCGAAACCCTAACAAAGCCATGAGTAATTCGAATTTGAAGAAATATGGGATGATGCTTCGTCTAATGGGTATTTTTAAAATACCGATGATCGGGTATGTGCGTCCCAGGCTGGTTGAAATCAATGATACTGATGTTGTTGTAAAGATTCGATTGAGAAGAAGAACAAAGAATCATCTGAAAAGCATGTATTTCGGAGTATTGGCCGTAGGAGCTGATGTTACGGCGGGATTGCATGCCTTTTATTTTTGTGATGAATTGAATGTTCGTCCTTCATTTGCCTTTAAAGCGATGAAATCGGAATTCATAAAACGTGCTGAAACAGATGTTCTATTTACCTGTAATGAAGGTGCCGCTGTGAGAGAACAAGTACTAAAGGCAATTCAAACAAACGAAAGGCAAAATCACTGGGTCAAAGTCACAGCCAAAGATCTGAACGGAGATGTGGTTGCACTTTTCGAAATGGAGATATCTGTCAAAATCAAATGAATCTAAAATAGATGGATTATATCGGCTTAGTATCATTTTCTTTTCAATTGTCAATTTTACATTTTCAATTTCCAAATAAGTCTATCTTTGCCTCAAAAAAAGCATGAATCGTATTACCTCCGAAGCCTGTAAGCAGCTAATCCAGAATAATGAGGCAGAATTGATCGATATCCGCGAACCATGGGAAGTTGAAATTTGTTCCATTGGAGGAACGAAGATCCCAATGCATAAAGTTCCGGAAGTCGCTGAGTCAATGGATAAATCGAAGCACTATATAATTGTTTGCAAAACGGGCCGAAGAGCCGAATCTGTAGCGAATTTATTGGAATGCGGACATGGTTTTCAGCACATCGCAATTTTGGAAGGAGGAATTACGAATTGGTTTGAAACATTCGAACCGAATTACGAAATGTACTAAGCATGATAGAGTTATTCAAACATTTATTCCACCTGGATTTTAACTGGGTGTTCGATCATTACCGCGATTCCATTTATGTGGTCCTTTTTGTAGTGATTTTCATTGAAACAGGGTTGATCATTATGCCTTTTCTTCCGGGAGATTCCTTGCTGTTTATGGCCGGAATGTTTGCTGCTAATGGTAAACTGGATTTGGCTTTTATTCTTGGATCCCTCGCTTTTGCAGCTATTTTGGGAGATAATGTGAATTACTGGATCGGTCGTAAACTTGGATTAGGAGTTTTTGAATGGAAAATCAGAGGCCGGCAGTTGGTGAAACAATCTTACCTGACAAAAACGGAGCAATTTTTTGAAAAAAGAGGTGTTGCGGCAATCATTATGGCGCGTTTCGTTCCGATTGTCAGAACATTTACTCCATTTGCAGCCGGGATAGGGAAAATGAAATACCGTACATTTTTGATTTACGACATCATCGGGGGAATTTTATGGATTACTTCCATGACACTTGCCGGCTATTTCCTCGGAGAAATCGAATGGGTTCGTGAGAACAACGAAAAAGTAGTATTACTCATCATTTTGGTATCCGTTCTTCCGATGCTGATCAGTTTCCTGAAGTCAAAATTCAGTAAGAAAGATGCCTAAGTTCGGATTGGTCGGTAAGAGGTTGGGACATTCTTTTTCAAAGAGTTATTTCGAAGAGAAATTTCAAAGAGAAGGCCTTGATCATACATTTGAAAACTTTGAATTGTCCGCCATTGAAGACGTTCGGAAAGTTTTTAGTACTCCTGACCTAAAAGGTTTTTCAGTTACAATTCCCTATAAAGAACAAATTATACCCTTCCTGGATTCGCTGAGTGAAGAAGCGGCTGAAATAGGTGCTGTGAATTGTGTGCGAATATCAGCGGATGGTCAAAAAACAGGTTATAATACGGATGCTTTTGGTTTTCATCAGATGATCAAACCTTTTTTGACCAATGAGCATGAACGCGCAATAATTTTCGGAACGGGAGGGGCTTCGAAAGCGGTTGCCTACGTTTTGAAAAATATCGGACTGGATGTTATTTGGATTTCCCGGAATCCGAAAAATGAAAAGGAATTTCGGTATGAAGCAATGAATGAATACATGCTCCGCGCATGCAAAGTAGTGGTTAATTGCACGCCAGTTGGGACTTTTCCTAACATCGATGAATGCATTCCTTTTCCGTTTGAGTTTCTTACGGAATCACATTTATGTATTGATTTGATTTACAATCCGGAAGAGACCAGATTCCTGCGGGAGGCACGCGGGAAGGGGGCAACAACGTTAAATGGGCTTTCGATGCTGAAAGAGCAGGCAAATAAGGCTTGGGAGATCTGGAATAGCTAAGTAGTACCTGAATCAACGGTTTGCCATTTGACAAACTGGCAAATTTGCCAAATGGACGTTTTCTTAGTAATTTTGTCGGATGCAGTCTGTAAAACAGTTGATCCGAGAAGGCGAACACCAGCAACAGGATTTTAAGTTCCGTATTGATGATTCCAAAAAGATTGCACGAACACTCGTTGCCTTCGCAAATACGGATGGTGGCAGGCTTTTGATCGGTGTGAAAGATAACGGCAAGATAACCGGAGTTGATCCTACGGAAGAAATCCATATGATTGAAGCCGCCGCAGAAATGTATTCCAAGCCCAAATTAGAATTTAAATCACGTGTTTGGCAGGAAGACATGAAGCTGGTCCTTGAAATTTCCATTGAAAAAGCGACTAATCGCCCGGTTTTGGCATTGGATGAAGAAGGGAAATGGAAAGCATTTATCAGAAGAAAAGATCATACTCTTTTAGCCAATAAAATCCTGCTGAACGTTTGGAAACACGAGCGTTTTGACCAAAAGAAGCCTGAAAAGATCGGGGAAGAGGAAACACAGCTGCTTGCAATGATATCCGGTAACCCGGGAATAACTCTGAGTAAAATTTACCGACTGTCAAATCTTCAGAAATCAACGGTTGACCGCCTGATGGTATTATTTATCTGCTGGGATCTGGTTTCTATGGAAATGAATGAGAACGGTACTTTCTATCAGATCCGGGAAAATGAATAGCTTGCTATTTTAGTGATAATCAGTCTATTTTTTAGGAATTTCAAAATAAAGTCATATATTCGCGCCAAATTTGGGGATGAATAAAGCTTTTTACGTTTCAAGTTTGGTCCTTAGCGTACTATTCAGCATCATTGTGCTCTACTACATAGCTTTGGTAGCTTCTGCCAGGCATAGTTTCAGTAATTACAGTGATTATATTTCTTACAATTCAGGATCAAACGAAACCGAAGAAGCAGGCCTGATCAGCTTATTTTTCTTTTTATTTTTTATGGCAACATTTTTACTCGGATTAATTAAAGTTAAACGAGTTACAAATAGAGTTTTGTCAATTATTGGCTTGTCTTTAACGGCATTATTTTTGTTGTGGGATTTAGTGATGTTAAGCTCACCGTCGGGTTTAAGTTTTGACGAANNACAGGTTTAAAAAACAAGGAGTCCTATACAAACAAAAAGTGGAGTCAGATTTATTGGATTCCTAAAAAAATATAATTTTAATCGATGCGTTTAATGTATTATTATATTAGATGCAGAAAAACACAAACAAATGGGTAGACCTCCAACAAAACCAGCAAGATTGCGAGATGGTTTTTACATTGAAGTAAGAAATTCAGGATCACAAGGTATACGAATTAGAAGAGATACTAGAGAGCAAATGCTTCTTGCAGCTGAGGATTATTCACGTACAAAAGACGTAGTAATTCTAGGTGAAATGAAAGATGATAAATGGATTGATCAATAAAATCATTCTTCGCATAAATGTGAAAAAAAGGCTTTCCGGAATGGAAAGCCTTTTTTGGT
>DJFP01000153.1:14028-14183 GCA_002432565.1 Flavobacteriales bacterium UBA5869 | reverse complement strand
GGGCGTTTCTTCTTATTCCTGACAGTATCATTGGGACTTTCACTGGCAAATACGATTGCCGTTCTGGAGGGATTCATGGGAATCAAAAGTTCATTTGTTCGAACTCCTAAATTCAACGTGAGCAAGAAAAACGAATTCAAAGGAAACAAATACGA
>DJFP01000153.1:0-13989 GCA_002432565.1 Flavobacteriales bacterium UBA5869 | reverse complement strand
ATTGTATTCTTTAATTCACTGAAAGAATTGAGACGGGGGGCATAAGAAGAAGTTCAAAAAAGATCAAAAGGTTCAAAAAGGACAGAAAAGTCGAAGTTACCTTTGTTTGAAAAGAATATAACTAAAAAACCCTGGTCCAGGCTAAGCCAAGATCAGGGTTTCTGTTTTGTTGTTGGTTTGAACGCTATTCATAAACTGAGAGTTCTCCTTCTCTTTTTCCAACAACTACCTAAAATTGGGAGTGAACTACTTTCAAAATTTCCACTTCGTGAGTTCCATTCGGGAAGTCCCACATAATTTTATCTTTTTCCGCATAACCGATTAATGCTGAGCCCATGGGGGTCAGGATAGAAATGCGTTTTTGTTCGGAGTTGGAATATTCCGGCAAAACCAATTGAATTTTCATCACCCCGAACGGCGTTCCTACATCCACGATACTATTCAGGCGAATGACATCTTGCGGAAAAGAATCGGAATTTTCTATCAATTCTGCGGTTTTGAGCTCTTCTTTTAATCTAAAGATGCAACTGTTCATCAAATTCGCAGATTCGGCAATGGGATGAATCAATGCTTTGATGATTTCATATTCCCGCTTATCCAAAATTATTCCTGAATACTTCATGCTAAAAATTCAATGTTTTTAACTCACCGATCACCCCGGAAAGTGCATCCTTTGCATCCGCAAAGAGTAAATGACAGTTATCCTCACCAAACAAACTGTTCTCCACTCCAGCATACCCTTTGCTCATTCCCCGCTTAATCACTACCACCTGTTTTGAATTATAAGCCTTTATGATCGGCATTCCGAATATCGGGCTGGAAGAGTCACTTTCGGCTGACGGATTTACTACGTCATTCGCTCCGATAACAATGGAAATATCATAGGAAGACATTTCATCATTTACCTCATCCATTTCACGCAGCTTGTCGTAATGAACATCCGCTTCCGCAAGCAAAACATTCATGTGTCCCGGCATTCGTCCGGCAACCGGGTGAATGATGTACTCCACCTCTATTCCCTTGGATTCCAGGAGCTGCTCCAACTGGGTACAAAGATGTTGTGCCTGGGCAACCGCCAAACCATAGCCCGGAATAATCGCAACTTTTGATGAAAAAGCGAGATTTGTCGCCAGCTCACCGATGGAAGTACGGGTAATTTCGATTTCCGCACCGTTTGTATTACCTCCGATTACCGCATTTTTGAAACTTCCTGCCAATACATTCCAGAGTGAACGGTTCATTGCTTTACACATCAACAGGGTTAATAATACTCCCGCCGACCCCACAAAGATTCCCCCGGAGATCATCAATAAATTATGGAACATGATTCCGGCCAAAGCTGTTGCCACTCCCGTCAATGAGTTCAACAAGGAGATCACCACCGGCATGTCAGCGCCTCCAATCGGGAATACGAATACCACTCCATAAAGCGTTGCCAGAGTTCCTAACAAGATAATTTCCTGGATCAGATTCAAATGCAGCAACTGATAAGAAACCAAAAACGGAACAGCAATCATAGCCGCCAGTAATGCACGGGATGCTATAGAAACAAACCGATTGCGAATATCCTTTTGTTTGCCCGATAATTTCAAATAGGCTATCACACTTCCCGAGAACGAAGTGGCACCAATCATCATAGCAGTCATTAGGACAACTTCTGCAACCCGGTCCGGATTATCTCCATAATACAACTGCTGTCCTTCTATAATTCCCAGTAAAAGTGCACAACCACCTCCCATCGCATTGAAATACGAAACCAATTGCGGCATTTTGGTCATTTCAGCTTTATCGGACATCCGTTTCCCGAGGATCGTTCCCAGCAAAATGGCAACAATGATCAAGATCAAATTAATGGTAACCGGACCACCGAAAAAAGTATGAATAACTGTTACTACAATGGCCAGGGTCATTCCCGAACCGGCAATTATATTTCCAAGCTTTGCACGTTGAGGTGAACTTAAGAACTTAAGCCCTATGATGAATGAGATCATCGCCAGAAAGTAACTTACTTCCAGTAAAATTGTCATAATTGTTTGTTTGAATGTGAATGAGTTATTTCTTTTTGGAGAACATAGACAGGATCCTGCCTGTTACGAAGAAACCTCCCGAGATATTCAGGGTTCCCAAAAGAACGGCAAAAAAGCCGAGCGTAAGGTTTAGATAGTCATCCGAAGGCACATGATACATCGTAATAATAGCTCCGGCCAGGATAACACCGTGAATGGCATTTGCACCCGACATCAGCGGCGTATGCAAAATTGCGGGAACATTTGAAATAATTTCAATCCCCAGGAAAATACATAAGAGGATAAAGTAAATAGGAGCTTGTCCTCCTGAAATAAAATCTAACATACCGTGTCTTTAAGAAGTGATGATAAACGTTCATTGACCATTTCCCCGTTCTGAACAAGCATACTTGCCGCAATGATCGGGTCTTCGATCCGGGAAATAGCATCCAGCTGCGTATAATGTTTCAGGAAATTGAAATAATTCGTTGCCAGCAATTGAGACGCTGTTTCCGGTAACTCCCTCGACAAATACGAATTCCCAACAATGATTACTCCCTGGTGGCCAATCATTTTTTGATCAATCGTCAATTCACAATTTCCACCCTGCTCCGAAGCCAGATCGATAATGACAGCACCCGCTTTCATTTTTTCCACGCTGGATCTTTCAATCAGTAAAGGCGCTCTTTTCCCGGGAATATTTGCAGTCGAGATAACAATACCGGCATCAGAAACATACTGATCAATTAAGGCACGCTGCTTTTCCAAATAATCTTCCGACTGTTCAACAGCATATCCTCCGGCATTCAGATTTTCACTCGCACCGGCTACTTCAATGAAATTTGCTCCCAAACTTTGTACTTCTTCTTTTGCGGAGCTCCTCACATCAAACACATTGACAACCGCTCCCAGGCGTTTTGCAGTTGCGATTGCCTGTAAACCGGCAACTCCGGCCCCGATGATCAATACTTTAACCGGCCGGATAGTTCCTGCCGCAGTGGTAAACATCGGGAAAACAGAACCATAAAGTTCAGCAGCCTTGATCACCGCTTTGTATCCCGAAATCGAAGCCATGGAAGACAACACGTCCATTGCCTGGGCCTTGGTACTTCTGGGAACCATGTCCAGACTGAATACCGTTAAATTCGGGTTTCTGAATTTCTCAATCTCCTGTGTCCGGAACAGGGGATTGAGAACAGAGACAACTATTTTTTTGGAATTTGGCTGAAAGGGGGCATCAAATGAATTGATGATTGTTATTATGTCAAGTAATTCCAAGATATCTTTCCGCTCCATTAAAGCCGCGCCGGCTTTTATGTAATCGGCATCTGAAAACCCCGCTTTCTTACCAACTCCGCTTTCAAAGTAAACTTCAAAAGACAATTCCTTTATTAATCGCTGAACAACAGCCGGGACTATACTCACCCGCGTCTCTTTCTGCTGTTCCTTTAGAATTCCTAATTTCATATTCTTCGATTAGGATCACGGGAATACCCCACGATCGTTATAGGTTAATTCAATTCGTTTGATTGCTTCAATGTATGCCGCTGTGCGAAGATCCGTCTGATAGGCTTCCGAAGTTCCAACCACCCGGCTGAATGAATCAAGTACCTTCTTTTCCAATCGGGTAATAACATCTTCAAATTCCCAAATTTCTCCGCTTCTGTTCTGAAGCCATTCGAAATAACTGCCGATCACTCCTCCTGAATTACACAGGATATCCGGGATAATGTCTACTCCTTTTTCACGAAGAATAGCTTCACCCTCCGGAGTTGTCGGACCATTTGCCCCTTCCGCAACAACTTTTGCCTTTATCCCGGCAGCATTTTGTTCCGTGATCTGGTTCCCCAGAGCTGCAGGAATACATATATCACAATCCACTGTAAAGAAATCGTCATGAGCCAACGGAACTGCTTTCGGATAATTTGCGATCACCCCATTATTTGCTTTCATGTAAAGCAATAAATCTGCGGGATCTATTCCGTTCTCATTGAAGATCGAACCTGAAGCATCTTGTACGGCTGTTAAAATCGCCCCGTTATCGTGCATGAAAACGGAAGCCCATTGGCCCACATTTCCAAATCCCTGGACAATGTATTTTTTACCCTTAAGCGTTGTGTTTCTCCATTCGGCCCAGGCTTTCAAAGTAACAACTACTCCGTAACCTGTTGCGCGGTCTCTTCCTCGGAGACCTCCGGAGTTTACAGGTTTTCCCGTAACTACATGCGAATACTTGGAACGCTCATTCGGTTGTTTCGTGGACATGTAGGTATCTGCAATCCACGCCATGATTTGAGCATTGGTATTGACATCAGGAGCGGGAATATCGTATTCAGGACCGATATTATCTCCTAAAGCATGTGTAAAACGACGTGTAATACGCTCCAGTTCACCTATGGAATACTTTGAAGGATCGAGTTGAATCCCTCCTTTTCCACCGCCATAAGGCAATCCTGCCAAAGATGTTTTCCAGGTCATCCAAATAGCCAGGGCTTTTGCATCATCCAGTTCAATTGCCGGATGATAGCGCAGTCCGCCTTTGTATGGCCCAAGCGCGTTATTGTGCTGCACCCTGTACCCGGTAAATACTTCTACAGAACCATTATCGAGTCGTACAGGGAAATGAACCACTATTTCATTGTTTGTTTGTGCTAAAATTTTACGAATATCCGGATTCAAATCCATGATATCCGCTGCTTTATCAAATTGTTGACGAACGCTGTCGATCATCTTCGATACTTGTTGTTCCTTGGTTATCATATTATAAGTTATTGAACATTTTCACAATTAAAAATGAAGATCTCAGGAGAATAGTAACAGCAATCGCTCTTCAGGGAGCAAAACTCACAAAGCGATACTTTCTTATCCGAAACAACTTCATTACGAGGGGTTAAAAAAAGTGTACGCGCCGCCGAAAACACCACCATGGATTCATACTCGGAGCATTCCCAGGTGACTTCATCGGCAGAGTAAAGCGTACAATTTTTAGCAAAATGACAGGATTCACAGATCCCTTTTCCAAATCGATTCATACTTTATACTTAAATCGTTGGAAACCCTTTTTCAGAAAGCATGCCAAGACCAGGATCAATAACCTGGTAATAAGTTCAAGTTATTGATTTTTAAATACTTAAATGAGTATTGGAGATGAAAAATGGGATTCGGATAGTGCGTAATAATTACTCACTGCGTAAAAAATACCCGGTATTATTTGATCTTCTGCCCAAGTGTTTTTCGGTCAATGCCCAAGATTTCAGCTGCTCTGGTTTTATTTTGACCAACCGCGTCAAGCACTTTAAAAATGTACTCGCGCTCCTGTTCTTTCAGTGTTTTGAACGAAGGTGATTTCTCAGAATACACCGGCATCGGAACCTTTAAGTATTCCGGTAAATCTTTCACATCAATTGTTCCCCTTCCCATAATGAGGGAACGTTGCACGATGTTCTCCAACTCCCGCACATTTCCGGGCCAGGAGTGGCGTTGCAGGATATCAATCGCTTCGTCGGTAATTTTAGGTATACTACTTAATTCAGAACCATGTTTGCGCAGGAAAAAATGGACCAGCAAGGGAATATCTTCCTTGCGCTCACGCAGCGAGGGCATTTCGATATTCACCACATTCAGTCGGTAATACAAATCTTCCCGGAATGTTCCCTGCTTCACCATTTGCTGCAAACCGGCATTTGTGGCTGCAATGATGCGTACATCTATTTTTTCGGCCTTTGAAGAGCCTATCATGGTGATTTCCTTTTCCTGGAGCACGCGCAGTAAACGCGTCTGGACATTGTGGGAAGCGGTTCCAATCTCATCCAGGAAAATAGTTCCCTGGTTTGCAGCCTGGAAAAATCCCACCCGATTGTCCATTGCTCCTGTGAAAGATCCCTTCAAAAAACCAAAAAGCTCACTTTCTAACAAATTCTCCGGGATTGCTCCGCAGTTCACACTGATAAACGGTGCTTTAGAACGATGTCCGCTGTAATGAATTGCACGAGCTACCAACTCCTTCCCCGTTCCGCTTTCACCCTCAATGAGCACCGTTGCTGAATTGTTCTTTATCAACTGGATCATATCCGCCAGTTTCTTCATAGCATCCGAACGACCGATCATTCCCAAAACGGCAAAAGGACTCGGATTATCCAATTGCTTATTGCCGGTTGGTTCCCGGTGCTTCTTCCTGTTTTTCTGCAAACAATTTTCAACGGATTGGCTGAGCTCTACTTGTGTAAAGGGTTTTACCAGGTAATCGATTACTCCGGATTTTACGGCTTCTACCGCTCCGGAAATCGATGGATATCCCGTCACAACCAATACCGGTAATTCGGGATAATGTTCTTTCACATACTGAACCAATTGCATTCCGTTTATTTCCGGCATCTGCAAATCGGTAATTAACAGGTCAAGGGAAGTATGTTTTAGTACTTCAATTGCATCCGGAACATTGCTTGCTCTAAAAGTAACCAGGTCCATTCCTTTCAACTGGCGCTGAAGCAATTCCAACATTTCCAGTGAATCGTCCACTACCAAAACACTTTCCCCCTTCATCCCTCTTGTTTTTTAGGCAACACTATTCGAAATTGTGTTCCTTCGTTTATTTTCGATTTCACAAAAATACTTCCTTTATGCGATTTGATGATTCCATGCACCACACTCAATCCCAATCCCATTCCATCTCCAAGTTCTTTGGTTGTGAAAAAAGGTTCAAAAATCTGGGCGATTGTTTCTTCATGCATCCCGGTTCCGAAATCCTGGACGATCAATTCTGCGCTATCTCCTTTATCCTGGGTTTCTACGATAATTTTCCCGTTCTCGGAAGAAGCATGCAGTCCGTTATTGATTAAATTAAAAACAACCTGTGTGATTTGTACCGGATCTAACTGAATAATAATGGGGTTCTCTGACAAACGAGTCTCCAGTTGGATTTTTTTACCTTCCAAAGAAGGTTTGACAAGTAAAATCGTTTCCCGGATTACCTCATTGAACGAGACAGATTCCAACCGTTGAGGCAATTCGCAGGAAAAATACATCAGCTTTTTCACCACTTCCCTGGCGTGAAGTGCAGCGTGTACAATTTTCTGCGCATCTGACAGCGTTGCAGGATCTTTCGAATCATCAATAATCAACTGCGAAAACCCCAGAATACTTCCAAGAGGCGTATTCAGTTCATGAGCAATTCCTGCCGTAATTTCTCCAAGTACTTTTAAGCGGTCGTGATGCCTTAAACTTTCGAGGTATCTTAACTCTCTGGATTTAATCTCATGGTGCTGAATATACAAAGAAAGATCAATGGCCAGTTTCTCCAGCAACCTGTATTCTTCTTCCAAAAAATCTTTTTCCGTAAATGGGGGTGCCGGATAATAAATCCGGATGCGGCCATTTCCAAGGTCACCGATCCGGATAATTTGTTCCTGGAAAACATGTTCATCTGGTTCTTCCGCTGATTTATACCAGTGTGTACGGACCTGGATGTGACAAATTGCCGCTGTTTCGTATTTCCAGGCCTTCGGAATTCTTTGCACGATCTCACCGAGCACCTGATCGAAGTCCTTTGCAGAATCAAGCGTTATTTTTGCAATATCATATAAGCAGCTCAACTCTTTCAGGCGTTCCGTCAGAATATCACTTTCAGAATTTTCCATACTCATTGAATAAACTTGTAATTCTCAATCCANNAAATCCAGCTGCTTGATGTTGTAGCGTTTTGCCAGGTATTCTTCCTGCTTCAAACTTGGTCTTATCCTGCCAAGGCTCCACCCCGCCTCGTTTTTTCCATGATAGGGCCAGTCTGAAAAACGGATCTTCCAAAGACTGTCCAGTGCAGGACAATAAGCGATCTCGGCGCGAATGGTATCATTGACAAAAACACCTCCGACAATCTTATTTTGCTTAAAATAATCGATTTTCCCGGGATTGAANNGCCCGGAGAATGCCGTCATTGGAATACCTCATAGCTACAAAACTAACAACTCTTGAATTTGCCCCGATAGAAATACGCGCACCAAAAACGATCCGATAGGAAGGCTGGTCGACTTTCGAAAACGAAAACGAAAAAAGAAGCAGCAAAATGAGGATGCAGTATTTCACGATCAAATTAAACGCAATGAATAACAAATTTGTTACCAAAAAAGCGAATAATTCAACTCAATACCAATTAATTAGCATTCATATTGTGGAAATTCAATCAAACCGAATGACCTTTGTGGGTGTTACCAGGGCATTGAGGCGGATATCTGTAGGAAGTACATCTTCTATTTTTGATTCCGGATCGAAGTAATGCAGTCCGATAAAAACACAGTTCGGTGCACATTTACGCAGGAAACGATCGTAAAACCCTTTGCCGTAACCAACCCGGTTTCCTTTTACATCTGCTGCCAAAAGCGGAACAAATACGATATCGAACCGGTCTGCCGCAATAACCTTTCCTTTCTTGGGTTCGGGAATTCCTTTCTGGTTCACTTCCAGCTGGTCGGTGGATTCAAACAGGTAATGGCGCATTTCCATACTTTCGAAATTGGTTTTCGGAATGGCTACGGAAGCACCGATTCCCAGTGCTCTCTCAA
This sequence comes from Flavobacteriales bacterium UBA5869, assembly GCA_002432565.1. Classification (GTDB taxonomy): domain Bacteria; phylum Bacteroidota; class Bacteroidia; order Flavobacteriales_D; family Crocinitomicaceae; genus Fluviicola. The sequence continues at coordinate 5,426 of DJFP01000153.1, read as the reverse complement.
GAAGCAAATAAGTGTTTACTTCCCGTTGTCTTTCAATAGGAAGAAACAAAGAAATCATTTTTTCAGAAAGCTGAAAATGAGTCAATGTTTGCTCAACAATTGTCTCGGAAAGCCTTTCTATCTCGCCGGGAGAAAGCTGAAGCCTCAGCTCTTTATATTTTTGACGCAAATCTGCTTTTGTCATACCTACTCTTTTGGACCAATGGATTAACTCCGAAAACGGATTACTTTTCGGTAGAAAGTTTGTATCCTTAATTTGTGACTGCTTATTATCAATTGGTTGAAGGAGTAAAACCCGGTTCAACAACTCAAGTATTTTCGGCTAAATTAGTTGAAAGACAGTAATTAAACAAAAGTGCATGGAATTTATGTTGCAAGTGTTTTTTAACAAAAAAAATCGGGAAGCTTTGGCAGATGCTTTCTTAAGTAAGTATATTTACACTGTGTATAAAAGATTGCGTTTATTTTCTCTCATTTGTTTTTTGTCACTAAGCAGTAACCTGGTGGGAAATCTCATATGGACCTTTATGGAGGAAAAACAGGCTGTCAGCCTGGCTTCCGAAGAAGATGATGACAGTGAAGAACGCGATTCGGACACGGATGAGAACAATAAAGGAAACAGTAAACGTGGAATTAATCTCCTGGAAGAAGAACTTCATCTGGCAGAACACACTTCTCTTTCAGGTTTCGAAATCGATTTTAATTTATTACAGAAAAGCTCTTTTTCTATACTCAGGGACAAAACCAACGGTTCGGAAAAAGTCCCTTTGGATAATCCTCCCGAAATCGGATAATCATTCAGCTAACGTGATACATTAGTTTATTCATTATCCATTTTTTCATGAAAAATTTATTTAAGACCTGGAAGCAGGATATTCCTGCAGGCTTGGTCGTATTTTTAGTTGCGGTACCGCTTTGCCTTGGTATTGCATTGGCCTCCGGTGCCAATCCGTTTGCCGGATTAATCGCCGGGATTATGGGCGGACTTGTAGTTGGTGCTATTTCCGGCTCATCTATCGGGGTTTCGGGTCCGGCTGCCGGTTTGGTAACAATTGTGGCCCCGGCCATTCTCGATCTGGGTTCCTTTTCGATATTTCTCAGTGCTGTAGTTATCGCCGGAGTGCTGCAAATAATTTTCGGGATCGTTAAAGCCGGTTATCTTTCTTACTACTTTCCAAACGTGGTGGTAAAAGGAATGCTGGTTGCAATCGGTTTGCAGATCATATTCAAACAATGGCCGCACGCACTTGGTTATGATAAAGACTATGAAGGTGATGAATCCTTCTTACAAGCGGATGGTGAGAACACGTTTTCCGAACTGTACCACAGTTTAGGCTATGTAACTCCATCTGCCCTCATTGTTTGTGTAGTATCCATTCTGATACTTATCCTTTGGGATAAAAAAATGATTCAGAAAACATTTCTGAAATTCGTTCCCGGGCCATTAATCGTTGTATTGATCGGAATCATTGCTACTGTCTCCCTGGATGGCAGCAATTGGGCCATTGAGGTCCAGCACCGGGTAGATCTTGGAATTGCGGGAAAACCCATAAAAGAGTTTTTTACTTTCCCCGATTTCACTCACCTGGCAGATACACGAATCTATGTTATTGCATTTACGATAGCAGTAGTTGCGAGTCTGGAATCTTTATTAAGTGTAGATGCTTCGGACAAGCTGGACCCTAAAAAACGCGTTACACCGGTAAACCGGGAATTAATTGCCCAGGGAATCGGAAATGTACTTTCAGGAGCAATCGGTGGACTCCCGGTGACACAGGTTGTGGTGAGAACATCTGCAAATGTAAATTCGGGTGGTACCAATAAACTGGCAACTATTACGCACGGTAGCCTTATTGTATTATCGGTAATGCTTGTCCCATTCCTTTTCGGGTATATCCCGTATGCATCATTGGCTGCCATATTGATTATGGTAGGATTTAAGCTGGCAAAACCTTCGGTTTTCAAGACCGTTTACAAGCAGGGATGGCTGCAGTTCATCCCTTTTATCGTAACAATCGGATGTATCATTTTCACGAACTTACTAGTGGGCGTTTTATGCGGTTTAATTGTTTCATTCCTTGTAATTTTATACCATAATTTTAAACTATCGCACTATTTGGAAAAAGATGGGGAAAATTACAACATTCGATTAACAGAGCATATGACGTTCTTAAACAAGGCGTCACTATTAAAAACATTGACCAACATCCCGAATAACGTAAAAGTTACGATTGACCAGCGGGACGTAAAACACCTTGCCCATGATATCATGGAATCGATAGAAGATTTCAAAATAAGGGCAAAAGACAAAAACATTGAAATTGAAATATTAACACCAATAGAAACAATATGAAAGACATCTTTGAAGGAAATAAGAAATGGGTAGAAGATACATTGGCAAAAGACCCCTCTTTTTTTGATCATTTATCACAAGGCCAAAAACCCGAATATTTATGGATCGGTTGTTCAGATAGCCGTGTTCCGGCAAACGAGATCGTGAACCTGCCTCCGGGAAGCATTTTCGTTCAGCGCAACATTGCAAACCAGGTAATTAACTCGGACATGAACTTATTGAGCGTAGTTTACTATGCTGTAAAATACCTGAAAGTAAGACACATTATGGTCGTAGGCCACTATGGTTGCGGTGGTGTTTCTGCAGCTATGAGCAATAACAGTTTCGGATTCCTTGACAATTGGCTGGTAAGCATCAAAAATGTCTACCTAAAAAACCAGGCTGAATTGGAAGCAATTTCAGATATGGACGAAAGAACAGACCGTCTGGTAGAATTGAATGCTATCCAGCAGTCCGTGAACATGGCAAAGATCTCTTTCATCCAGGAAGAATGGCAGCAAGGAAATCCGTTGGAAATCCATGCGCTGGTATACAGTCTGAAAGACGGGTTGTTACGAGATATGAACACAACGATCAACAGCGCAACTGATCTAAAGCCGGTTTTCCAGTTTTACCAGTTCTAAGCAATGATAGAAGAGACAATCCTCCAGCTGGAAGAACTTTTTGAACCTTTCAGGAATGCAAAACGCGCTCAGACTGCCAGTGCTTATTTGAGAGATCAGTTTCCATTTATCGGGATGAAAACCGAGATTCGGAGAGCTGCTCAGAAAAGCTGGATTGATTCACTCAAAATAATTGAAGACAAAAATCCCGACAGTTATCGGGAAAAATGGTTAATCATTCGCGCTCTTTGGGAAAAAGAAGAGCGCGATTACCAACATACCGCTATCGACCTGCTGAATTCCATGCCTAAAAAGTTCTATTCGGAAGACGATGCAGTGGAACTGGAATGGTTACTCAACCACAAATCCTGGTGGGACAGTGTCGATTCCATTGCTTCCAATTATTTGGGAAAATGGGCCATATTATTTCCGGGAAAAGCGCGTGAAACCTTTGAAAAATGGCGTTATCATGAATCCTTCTGGCTTCAGCGCTCTTGCCTGATTTACCAATTGAAGTACAAAGACAAGGTTGATTCGGCTTACCTGGAAGACCTCATCCGGCAGATGAACAGCAACAAAGAATTTTTCATTCAAAAAGCCATCGGCTGGTCTCTAAGGCAGCTTTCGAAATACAACCCACAAGAAGTAACGCGAATACTCGGGAATAATTCGATCAAGGGATTGGCTTTGAGGGAGGCGAGTAAATACTTGTGACTTCGACTCCGCTCAGTCACCGTAAGAAATGACTCTAACGTAAAAAGGTAACTGAGCAGAGTCGAAGTTCCTTTTCAATGAATAATTGATAATTCCTTGTTACTTTTCCAAAATAAGTCATTACCTCTGAAAACCCACGGCTTTGTTTAAAAAGAAAACACATACTGTATTGGATGAATCCCGGCAAATTGAGCTTGCTCAGAAGGACCACCGGCATTTTGGCCCGCTGTATGAGCGGTATTTCGAGCAAATCTTTCGTTTCATTTTCAAAAGACTGGGAGGAAATGAAGAAGCAGCCGGAGATTTGGTGCAGCAGTGTTTCATGAAAGCCATGGCAAACATCGGTAAATATGAAGACCGCGGACTTCCATTCAGTGCTTGGCTTTACCGGATCGCTCAAAACGAGGTTAACATGTTTTTCCGGGCTGAAAAGAAAAACTATTCCGTAGAGATAACGGACCGGCAGCTCTATTCCATTTTGGAAGAAAGCGGTGAAAATTCGATCCAACAGGGAGATTTGGACCAGCTGATCGAAATTATCAATAACTTAGATGAAACTCAGGCAGATTTAATCGAATTACGATTTTTCCAGGAGCTTAGTTTCAAAGAAATTGCTGATATCTACCAAATTAGTGAAGCAAATGCGAAAATGAGGATTTATCGCTTACTGGAAAAGATCAATACAAATTGGAAACGCGAATCATGAGAAAATTTCAAAGAATATCAAACGAGAAATCACAAGAACCTACCAAGGAACAAATGGTACGTTACAAGGATTTTGCCTCGCTTTCTCATAAATACGAGCGTTTGGCAAAACGACCAAAACGACCTTTGTACAAAGATCCGAAGTTGTTTTTATTGCTGCTGATCATCGGATTGATGTTCTTATTGGTATTCCTGGAGTCTTAATTAGTTAGTCATAAAAAGCTTACTTTGTTTTCCTGGGAATTTTTATCAAAAAGCTCTCTGTTTTTTTCTTAACTTTGAAATTATGAGTACAGTAGACTTAAAATTAAGCTTGCATCAATTAATTGATGGGGTTTCAGATAACTCTGTATTGGAAGCTGTATATACCTTGCTTTCAAAAGCAACCGCAAATCAGGAAGAGAATTGGTACAACTCTTTATCAGATAAAGATAAGGCTTCTATTGAACTGGGAATTCAACAAGCTGACAAGGGTGAATCCATTCCTCATGAGCAAGTAATGTCGGAGATCGATAAGCTTCTCGGAAGAGCATGAAGTCAAAATACCAGGTTTATTGGTCGCCAAAAGCTAAAGAATCCTACATAGAGGCATTACTTTTCATTCTCGAAAAATGGATTTGGAATTATGTCCCGAGATTCGCTATAAAAATTTACGTAAATGTACCGTTTCCAAACAAACATCGTTGGTTTATCGTATCGTTGAAAAATCGATAGAAATTGTAGCTTTTATAGACAATCGAAGTAAACATATCTATTAGATCTGCATTTCTTAGAATCCTTCAATATCCAATTGCCTCATTGCCACAAATGACTTCAGTACCCGCTCTCCTACTCCCGGAACATCAACATGAACCAGGTACACCCCGGAAGAAACTGGAATTCCAGCCTGATTTGACAATGTCCAATCCATAAAGGTCATATCATTGTCCTTCTTGAATTGGTTGACCATTTTCCCCGACACAGTATAAATCGTAATCGTGCATACTTCCGGCAGATTCACGAATTTGACGCGCTTATCCACTTTATTCCGCTCATACTCTGAGAATGCATAG
>DJFP01000287.1:8580-19665 GCA_002432565.1 Flavobacteriales bacterium UBA5869 | reverse complement strand
GAGGTTGTGCGATATCCAGGACCAGCATTTCTTGTAGTTTTAAGGACGAATACAGGTTGCCCGATATACGCAGATCAGCGGCTGCAGAGAACTTCCCGATATGGAGGAATTCGAAACTGGTACCGATTGAGACGGATGTCGTGTGTATTTTGTATTTGGCGGTTACTCCTGCTGCCAGGAAACAGCTGTTCATTCCATCGTCGTGGATGTTTTCCAAAGGAACTTTTTCACCGTTTTCTATGTAAGTAAAGTAATCTGCCTCGGTAATTGCAACATTGTATCTGAATTGTGTTTGTTTTTGATTGAAAGTGAATCCTGCGTAGATCCGGAATCGATCTCCCAACTTTACCCGTGCCTGTAACCCCAGCTCAAACCCGGAGGAAGCAAATGTCCGCTTGCTCAACTGTCCGGAGGTGAAATAGTCCTTAAAAACGGCCGAATGGTAAAGTGACGGTCCGCCAAAGATTCCGATGGAAACACAAGAAGAAGGAATTTGTTTTGACTGACCATCCGGAACCTTTGGAAAATCCTGTTGGATTAACTTCAGTATTTCTGCATAACTCAATTCCTTTTTCAATGGAAATTTGGATTCTGTTTCGTTGGTTTTTAGATCCTCATTTTTGCTTGCAGAAGATGCCTGTTTTATGTCTTTTATTTGCGTAGTTTCTGCCTTTGTTAGAGATGCAGGTGATACAAGATCAGCTGAATTATCGACAGAGGAAGTATTCATTGGAGTGCGCTCGTTATTTTCGACTTTGGATCGAATGGAGCTTTTGACAACGTTATTTTTTATTTGTGCAGATGAACCGGGTTTAATCCGATTTTTTGAGCTGAAACCGTTCGTTTTTTGGATTGATTTAAAGTTTATACGTGAGTCTTTGGAGACCGAAAAATCGTGCTTATTGGCAGCCTTCCGATAATTATCGGAGTTGTGATGTTGTGAACCATTCGTTGTTTTAGAGTGGTTTATGGCGGAAGAACGATCCGTTTTAGTTTGTTTTCCGATTTCCGAAACAGGGGCTTTCGTTTCTTTTGAAACAAGATGTTCTGAAATTACAGTGTGTTGTGAATGTGCTTTTATACCTGAAACAGCCATTGCAATAAAGACACCGATCAGCAGCAGGCAGAATCCTCCGAAGAACCACCAGAAAAAAACACGTCGTTTTTTATCGGGGAATAATTCTTCCTCGATCCGGTCCCATACAAAATCAGGAACTTGTGCCGTTCCTTCCGACAACTTGTCTTTGAGGATTTGGTCCAATTTGTTCTGTCCACTGTTTTTCATAACTGTTCCAGTTTAAGTTTCAATGCGGCTTTCGCCCTCATGAGCTGTGAGCGCGAGGTGCTTTCGGTGATATTGAGCAGTTCGGCAATTTCCCGGTGTGAATAATCTTCCAGTACTGCCAGGTTCAGGATGGTGCGGTACCCATCCGGAAGTGCCTTTAATGCTTGAAGCAGGCGCGCTTCCGTTTCTTCTTTTTGCAGGTAATCATCATCTTCTGAAATGCTTTGGTAATGGCTGTCGCAGGTCTCCGATTCCAGTTGTTTTTTATCGATCCTTAGTTTGGATAAACAATGGTTTACAGCAATCCTCCGCATCCAGCCTTCGAAACTTCCCAGACCGTTGAAAGAGTCTATTTTGCGATAAGCTGTTACGAAAGTTTCCTGCAGTACATCCTGTGCATCCGCATCGTTTTTCAGGTAACGCAGACAAACGTAGTACAGCTTCGGGGAAAGCAGTTTATAGATCGCGTTGAATGCCCCGGGATCACGCGAATCCCGGAACACATCAATGGCATTATCTAAAGTGTTGAATTTCAAATGGAATAATAAAGCAAGAACCTACCGGCGCAGGTTCTCCGTGGGTTTAGGAATGAAAGTTTATTCGTGTGCGACACAGATACTGCGCAATTCGGATTCAAACAAGTTGGCACCGACCGTTACAGTTTCAAATTCAGGTCCGCGTATAATGATAGAATCGACCACTCCTGAGAAGGTTGAACCCGGATTTTGGTCCATCCAAACCAATCCCGGTTGGAAATAATGCTCTACGGTGTAACCGTAAGGGCTTAAGTAGTAGCTCAAAGAGTCCGGAACTGTTGAGATTAGGGGAGTTCCCGGGAATTGTACGTTGACCAAAGATGGTTGAGGGTTTGTATTGCTTGCAAAACGCGCATGTGCAAAAGTGATTTTGTTTGACACGCAAGAGAGTGTATTTGCACTGTTGAATGCAATAGCACCCCCCTGGAATCCATAAAACCCGGTTGGTGTTTTGGCTACCATAAAATTTGGACCAACCGGTTGTCCGTTTATCTGGAAGGCAACTTGTTGCGCATAATTGGTAGGAATGATGAACCCGTTACTATCCAGTTCCAGCATTTCTCCAAAACAGAAGGAGCAATATTCTTCTTCTGTGGGACAGTTGTTAATGGGTGTAGTCGGGTTCTGTTTTTTGCAGGCCATTGCTACCAAAATGACAGCAGCTGCAGCAGCGATCGGTTTTAAAAGTGTTGTTTTCATATTCGTTTTTTAAGGTGTTCTTTTAGAAGAGCACAAAAAGTTGGTTTCGCTGCATGGAGCATGAAACTTTTTTTGAAAAAAATGGGAATCCGGGGTTGTCACTTGTAAATAGGACGTGGATATGGGGGTGTTGGGTGCATGATCCCTATTGAAACTTTATTTCGGAATATAAAAACTCTAAATGAGCATCATTTTCCGGCATCAAAATTGCGTACCTTCCTTCCATGAAAACAAGCTTCCTTCTTTTGCTCCTGTTTATTCAAACTCCGCTCTTTGGTCAGTTTAACTGTAAAACGGTAAAGCTGACTGACGGCTCAGAGGTGAAAAAATGTTTTCATCAAAATGGGAAAATCTCTATCATTGAAACCTGGGATAAAGACAAGCGGAGCGGAAGTTTGAAAGTGTTTAATAACCAGGGAAAAGAAGTGTGTTCGTATAATTTGAGACATTTCGGCGGACATGCTTCTGCACTGCTGAGCTGGTTTCCGAACGGACAGGTGAAAAGTATTGCTTACAGTGATGCCCCTGACGGCGGGATTCAGTATTACCATTCTACCCGGCAATTTGATGAGGTGGGCAACGAGACTTCCTTTACGGAAGACAGTTATGACGATAAATTGAAAATACCTCCTGGTACGGTCCGGGATACTGCTAAGCCCGGAAGACCGTTGGTTGAGATCAACCGGGTGCTGGAGAAACCGAAAACAAAACGCGTGGACTTCCTCATTGTCAACAAGACTAAATCTACCCAAAAAGTAACACTTGATTATTCGGTTATTGCACCTGATACGGTTTTGAGAATTGGTGGAAAACAGGAGGTTTCTCTGTGCATTTTCCAGTCAGATAAAGATCAGGAACTAACCGGTATTTCTGCGCTGAAATTAATAGGAAACACCAAACGCTTTGAGATCATTCGGGGAAAAGAAGAAGAACTCGAAGATCGCAAAGTGATTGTTTGGTATATTATCAAAAATTAGAATCAAAAAATCAGGTTCTTAAATCGTTGTTTTTTCCGGAAGTTTGCATTTTTTGGCTGATTTAATCCGATTTTAATCAGAAATAGGGGCGTTTTTGTTAATTTTAGGCATTATCACAAATTGATTGGTTTAGTTAAACCTTAAAACCAGTTCCATGGGACATGTTCCGGAGTTAATTATTGATCTGGCACTCATTTTAGGCGCGGCTGCCGCTATGACGATCATTTTTAAGATGCTGCGCCAACCGGTTGTTCTCGGATATATCATTGCCGGAGTATTTGTGGGACCGTATTTCAATGTTTTTCCTACAGTAGTTGAATCGGAAGGAATCAAGACCTGGGCAGAAATCGGGGTAATTTTCCTTTTGTTCGGACTTGGGCTCGAATTCAGCTTCAAAAAACTGCTCAAGGTGGGAAATGTCGCCGTAATTACTTCCCTGATGGGGGTTGGGATGACATTCCTGATCGGTTACAACGTAGGAGTTATGCTGGGTTGGGAAATGATGGATAGTTTATTCATGGGCGGAATCCTGAGTATTGCTTCTACGACTATTATCTTTAGAGCCTTTGATGAATCGGGGGTAAAAAGCCAGAAATTTGCCGGGATCGTATTGGGTGCATTGATTATTGAAGACCTGGTAGCCGTTGTGCTCATGGTGATCTTATCCACGGTTTCTATCAGTCGGTCTTTCCAGGGAACTGAGATGATCTTTTCGATTATCAAACTCGTTTTCTTCCTGGTCTTGTGGTTTGTTTCCGGGATCTTTTTTCTTCCGACTCTTTTCAAACAGCTCAAAAAGTACCTGAACGATGAAACATTATTGGTACTGTCATTGGCCCTGTGTTTTTTGATGGTGGTACTTTCTTCTGAAGCCGGATTTTCACCTGCCTTGGGAGCTTTCATTATGGGTTCGATCCTGGCTGAAACACCCAAAGTAGAGAAAATTGAACACCTGGTGCAATCGGTGAAAGACCTGTTCGGAGCAATCTTCTTTGTTTCCGTAGGAATGCTGCTCGATCCGAATATGCTGGTGGAATATGCGCTACCGATCGCTATTTCAACAGTAGTACTTTTAGTCGGGAAACCCATTTTTGCAACAATCGGCGCATTGCTTTCCGGGCAACCGATAAAAGTAGCAGTACAAACGGGGATGAGCTTGTCGCAGATCGGTGAATTCTCTTTCATTATTGCAACGCTCGGAGTGACGCTTAAAGTAACCAGCGATTTCCTGTACCCGGTTGCGGTAGCAGTTTCAGTGATCACAACCTTTACCACTCCTTATATGATCGGTTTTTCGGGAAGGGTATCGGATTGGGTGACTTTGAAAATGCCCGTAAAATGGAAAAACCGCTTGTATAAGTACAGCCAGGGAACCCAACAGGTGACAGAAGCAAGCGACTGGAAGAAACTGATCCGTTTTTACCTGATCAATACGATTATTTTTTCGGTGGTTATCATCAGCATTATCTTGTTGGCTGACCGCTTCCTTGCTCCGTATTTCGAAGAAAGCGCCTGGAAGAAACTATTGATAGTTTCCCTGACTTTATTGATGATTGTCCCGTTCCTGTATGCGCTTGCTTTCAGACGAGGACCTTCGCAAACCTATGCGAGTATCTGGACCAGGCCGCTTTACCGCGGACCACTCCTGGCATTGATCATTTCCCGGATTGCACTGGCTATTTTCTTCGTCGGATTTGTCTTCGCTAAATATTATTCTCCGCTTGCAGCTTTACTGGGAGTGCTCGCAAGTACGGTATTCTTTATTACCCAAAGACATCGGATCAAAGGATTCTACGGCCGGATTGAAACGCGTTTCCTGCTTAATTTGAATGAACGCGAGCAGGCTCAAAAAGAGAAGAACTACCTGGCTCCCTGGGATTCGCATTTAACGACTTTCACCCTCGACGGGCGTTCCCCAATAATCGGACAACCCTTAAGTGCTATGAAACTGCGCGAAACATTCGGGATCAACATTGTGATCATTGAACGCGGGGACCAAACGATTAATATTCCGCGGCAAGATCATGTTTTATACCCGAATGATGTTATTTCAGTGATTGGAACCGATGAGCAATTAACGGCATTTAAAAACCACATTACGGTTGCAGAAACCAGGATCGAATCCAAATCAGATTCTTCGCAGGTTGGATTGCACTCGTTCTCCATTCCGGAAGATTCAAACCTGGTAGGTCAAACCATGCGTCATTCCCGTATGCGTGANNGATGTAATCTGGATTGTGGGATCAAACCGAAGAATTCAAATCTATTTGCGTGATATCCTGGAAGCGAAATCAGTATAAAGGGAAAAAGGAAATGGGTAAAATATCTATAAAGGGGCATGGGGGAATCTGCTGATGTGCGATTCTGCGTTTAATTCCGTTCCTTTCAGTAAGTGATCTACCAATTCATGCATCAAAAGCGGTGCAATCATGTATCCCTTCGTCCCCAACCCATTTGCGATCACCATTTTTGGAAATACCGGATGCCTGCCTATTAGAGGTCTGCGGTCGGGAACTGTTGGACGAACCCCGGCTTTGTGTTCCGTAATGGTATACGTTTCCGAAGTGATCGATTTCAGATTTTCAGTGATGGTTTGTTTTCCTTCTTCCGTCGGGATTGTATTGTCCGTATCCCATGCGTATGTTGAACCGACTTTGAACCGCCCGTCTCCCAGGGGGAGCAAAAAACACTTGCGGTTCAGGGATTCCTCCGCGTACATAGTTTCAGATGCTAAAGTCAGTACTTCGCCCTTAGTCTGCTGCAGCGGAAGGTAAGAGAAAAGTGGATTGGACTTACCATCTTTTCCTTCGGCAAAGAGGATGAAGTCATAACTAACTCCTTTGTAAACGGCTTCCTTCGGATCCAGTTCTCTTTGGTCGAAGGTTTCTTCGGAAAGAATTCCTTTTGATTGGAAATATGCGTGGTTCGCATGCATGAATACGTCAGTGTCAATATAAGCGGCTTGTTTTACACGGCCTGTTCCGAAGGTGTTTTGTTCCAATGGAAAGCTTAGGTCTTCTTCGATCAGGGTTTCCATATACTCTGAAAATTCGGGAAGTTCCTGCTTTGTCTTCCAGAATCCGAGCTCCTGTTCGGATGCAAACAAACGCCGGATCACAAGCGGATGATAGAATGAATTCCCGGTTAATTGTTCCATCTCAGCATATTTTTTACGGGCAAAAGGAATCAATTCGGAAACGCGCCAGCTTAGGGTCATCCGCCGGAAAACAAGCGGATTGATAATTCCTGCTGCCACAGCAGAAGAAGCATTCCCGCCCTTATCGATCAACCGAACATTACAACCGGCCTGAATCAACTCATGAGTCAGGCAAATTCCGGCAACACCACTTCCTACAACCAAAACTTTCATAGTACAAAGATGTTCAAAGAGTTCATAAGGTTCAAAGAAAAGGGTTCAAAAATTTGAAATTAAACCTGTGAACCTTCGGAACGTTTGAACCATTATTTGAACTTATTTTGCTTTCTGAACTTGGTAAACGGAATAAACCGCGGAATCTTTCGCTGGTAATTCGTATAATCGGGGTATTTTTCCGCGGAAAGGCTTTCCGAAAAATCAGAACTTCCTTTGAACAGAACAACCAGGAGCAAACAACCTGCCATCGACCAGTTAATCCATTCCCCGGTTGCAACCACGCTGAATAAGTAGAATAACAACCAAACAGTTTGTTCCATGGCGTAATTCGGATGACGTACGATTGCCCAAAGACCGGTATCTACAAACCCCTTTGCATAAGGACCGAGACTTTCTCCGGCTTTAATGCGGCGGTGTTTTTCCGTTTGAAAATTATACTGCTGCTGGTCTGCAATGAACTCAATGATTACTGCGGCAATGATAGCAAAAGCGATAACCCAATCCCAAAGCTGGATAGTAGTTGGAGCAGCATCTCCCAAACCAGTTAGTACAGGAAGCGTAAACAGGAAAATCAGGGTGTTTTGATAAGAACAGATGAAGAACAGGTTAAACAACATCCACACAAAACGATTGTTGAAACCCGGTCTTTGACGTAAGACCTCCCAGCGGTAATCTTCTTCTCCTGTCCAGAATTTCCACTGATAAGCACCTCTTCTGGCAAAATTGTAGGTTAAGCGCACTCCCCAGATTGTTACAACAACAGCCATTAAAACCAGCCGCGGAGCGAAATCACCGGCATAAGCCACGTGCCATACGTAATAGATCGGAATAATACTCCAAATCTTATCGATTTGAGAATTGTTACGCGTAATTTCTCCGAGCAAAAAGCAAACGCCGGTTACAACTGCCAGAACAATACTCATATCAGTAAGCACTTCTGCCTGAAGCACGTTCAAAGGAGTACCGAAATAGAAGGACATGATCGGTACAACAACCAGGGTCAGTATGAGAATAAGTATAGTAATTAACATGAGCGAAAGTTAATATTTAATTCAAAATGATGAATTCAAAATTCAAAAAAGAACTTCGACTCCGCTCAGTTAGCTTTTTAGAATGAACCAAAAAATATTACAGCGGTGGCTGAGCGGAGTCGAAGTCACTCCGCTACCGCCAGTACCGCAATACTGATCTTAGCCTTCGGGAACTCTTCCTGTAAGATTCTTACACAGGTTTCCAAAGTGGAACCGGTTGTGACCACATCATCAACAATCAGCAGGTGTTTTAATTCTGTATTAGTTGTGCCCTGTATCTTGAAACGGTTTTGCATATTCTCCCAACGGGAAGATTTTCCTTTCCTGGTTTGACTTTCCGTAAATGAGATCCGTTTTAACAGATCTTTCCGGAGCCTTGTACCGCTGCTTTCTGCAATGCCCTTACAAATTACTTCTGCCTGGTTATAACCGCGGATAAATTCTTTTTTCGGATGGAGCGGAACAGGGATGAGCGCGTCTACATCCGAGAATTTAGCAATACTCTTTAGTTTTGTTCCGATCTCTTTCCCGAAGTGTTTCCCGATTTCGGGATTGTCTTTGTACTTGAGCTCATGCAGGATCTGCTGGGTAGAGCTTTGTTGCTTAAACCGCAGAAGGGCATAAGTACCTTCCAGGTTCACCCTTCCCCAAAACAATTTATCGAGGTTGGTAGCTTCCATATAATCTTCGAAATGAGTGTATGCTAATTCACTCGCACAAATCGGGCAGATTGCCAGTTTGGATTGATTGAATTCGTGTTTGCAGATTAAACAGTTTTGAGGGTAGATCACATGGAGCAGATCACGGGTCCATTTGTTAAAATTCGACGAAAAATTTAGTGACATAGTAGTGTGTATTTGGCTTTGCTCAACTATCAACAATAAGGTGTTAATAGCCTCTTAAAAATAATAAAAAAAGAAACTCAAAATCCACCTAACTTTATAGGAAAGTCGACTGAAAGTCTTCATACACTTGAAGTTGGATGAAACTGGCTAATTCTTCGATGAATTGCATATTCTGTACTGTGAATATCTTTAGAGGGAATGTTGATAAACTCGCTAAGTGTTCATGTTAAAGGATTTCAAAGTAGCGATGTTGAAAACCTCAAACAATTGTGGATTTCTTTAATTGTGAAAGGAAAGAATTTTGACAATTTTTGTAAGCCCCTTTGAGCACAAAACTTGTTGAACACACGCAACAATATCGGAGGGGAAACTAACTTAAATTTGAATACCAACACACTTTAATCTATGGTTAAGAAATTGACCATGGCATAGGATTTATTGACTTTAAAAAACAACCCTGGCGATGAATGTCAGGATTTAAAAACAAATTAAAAAATGGCACAGGCAGAACCAATCTTATCGGAAAACAAAAACAGATTCGTATTGTTTCCAATCCAGCATGAAGATATTTGGTCTTTTTACAAGAAGGCCGAGGCAAGTTTTTGGACTGCAGAAGAAATTGATTTATCGCCGGATTTAATTGATTGGGAAACTAAACTGAATGACGATGAGCGTCATTTCATCAAACATGTTTTGGCATTTTTCGCAGCGTCCGACGGAATCGTGAACGAAAACCTGGCAGAGCACTTTTTGGCTGAAGTGCAGTATACCGAGGCAAAGTTCTTTTACGGTTTCCAGGTAGCAATGGAGAACATCCATTCAGAGACATACTCGCTGTTAATTGATACCTATATCAAAGATCAAAAAGAGAAGAACCATTTATTCAATGCATTGGATACGATCGATTGTGTTCGTAAGAAGGCAGATTGGGCATTGCGCTGGATCGATAACGGTTCTTTTGCAGAGCGATTAGTTGCATTCGCTGCTGTGGAAGGAATCTTCTTCTCCGGTTCATTCTGTTCGATTTTCTGGTTGAAAAAACGCGGCTTGATGCCAGGATTATCGTTCTCCAATGAGTTGATCTCACGCGACGAAGGTCTGCACTGTGATTTCGCTTGTTTATTGTACACCAAGCACCTGGTAAACCAGCTTTCAAAAGATCAGGTACAGAAAATCATTTTGGATGCCGTTGAGATCGAGAAAGAATTTGTAACGGATGCACTGCCTGTGAAGTTAATAGGTATGAACGCAGAATTAATGGCACAGTACATCGAATTCGTTGCAGACCGATTATTGACAGAGCTTGGGAATCCAAAGGTGTTCAATACGGCAAACCCATTCGACTTCATGGATATGATCTCCATCCAGGGAAAAACCAACTTCTTCGAAAAAAGAGTAGCTGAGTACCAAAAGTCAGGTGTTATGTCGAACAAGGAAGACCAAACATTTAGTTTGGACGAAGAATTTTAATTGATTATATTATACATTACCAATAACAACAACCCAAATAGAGCGCTATGTACGTAATTAAAAGAGACGGAAGAAAAGAGGCGGTGAAATTTGACAAGATCACTGCACGCATCATCAAGATGTGCTACGGGCTGGACCCGCTGGTTTCACCGGAGGCTGTTGCCATGAAGGTCATCGAAGGAATCTACGATGGAGTGACAACAACAGTTTTAGATAATTTGGCCGCTGAGGTTGCAGCTGCTAAGACCATTGACCACCCGGATTATGCTTTGTTGGCATCCAGAATCGCGGTGTCCAATTTACACAAGGAAACGAAAAAATCGTTCTCCGATGTGATGGAAGATCTATACAAATACATCGATCCGAAGACAGGACAACGTGCTTCCCTGATTGCCGATGATGTGTATGAAGTGATCTCGAACAACAGAGAATTGCTGGATTCAAGCATCATTTACGACCGTGATTTCCGTTACGATTACTTCGGATTCAAAACCTTAACAAGAAGCTACTTGTTGAGAACAAACGGTGAGATCGCAGAAAGACCACAACAAATGTTGATGCGTGTTGCTGTCGGGATTCACAAAAACGACCTTCAACAGGCAATCAAGACGTACAACCTGATGTCTGAAGGATGGTTTACACATGCTACACCAACCTTGTTTAATGCAGGTACACCAAAACCTCAAATGTCTTCTTGTTTCTTATTAACAATGAAAGAAGACAGTATCGAAGGTATTTACGAGACGTTGAAATCTTGCGCTCAGATTTCACAATCGGCTGGTGGTATCGGATTGGCTATCCACGATATTCGTGCTACAGGATCATACATCAAAGGGACAAACGGTACATCCAACGGAATCGTTCCGATG
>DJFP01000287.1:7802-8536 GCA_002432565.1 Flavobacteriales bacterium UBA5869 | reverse complement strand
GATTTGAAAAAGAATACCGGAAAAGAAGAAATGCGTGCACGCGATTTGTTCTACGCGCTTTGGATTCCGGATTTATTCATGAAACGAGTAGAAGAGAACGGAGACTGGACATTGATGTGTCCGCATGAGTGTCCGGGACTTTCCGAAACATACGGAGCTGATTTCGAAGCATTGTATACCCAATACGAAGCAGAAGGAAAAGGCCGCAAAACAATCAAAGCACAAGATTTGTGGTTCAAAGTATTGGAATCTCAAATTGAGACCGGTACTCCATACATGTTGTACAAGGATGCTGCAAACTCGAAATCAAACCAGCAAAACTTAGGAGTGATCAAATCTTCTAACTTGTGTACGGAGATCATCGAGTATACTGCACCGGATGAGATCGCAGTTTGTAACCTGGCTTCCCTGGCATTGCCGAAATTCGTAACAGAAGAAGGAACGTTCGATCACGATAAATTGTTCGAAGTAACTTACCAGGCAACTGTGAACCTGAACCGTATCATCGACGGAAACTTCTACCCGGTAGAAGAAGCGCGCAACTCAAACATGCGTCACCGTCCGATTGGTTTGGGAGTTCAGGGATTGGCTGATGCATTTATCATGATGCGTTATCCATTCGAATCCGAAGAAGCAAAAGCATTGAACCGCGAGATCTTCGAAACGATCTATTACGCAGCAATGACTGCTTCCAAAGATTTGGCTATTGCTGAAGGACCATACGAAACAATCGC
>DJFP01000287.1:5430-7792 GCA_002432565.1 Flavobacteriales bacterium UBA5869 | reverse complement strand
AAAAAACACGGTGTACGCAACTCCTTGTTGTTAGCTCCGATGCCAACAGCTTCGACTGCTCAGATCCTTGGAAACAACGAATGTTTTGAGCCTTACACATCCAACATTTACACACGTCGTGTATTGTCAGGTGAGTTCATTATCGTAAACAAGCATTTGCTGAAAGATTTGGTGAAAGAAGGTTTATGGACGAAAGATATGCGTCAGAAATTGATGGCAGCAAACGGTTCTGTTCAAAACATCAACGAGATTCCTCAATACATCAAAGACCTTTACAAAACTGCCTGGGAAATTTCTCAAAAAGCAATTATCGAGCAGGCNNGAAAGGATTGAAAACAGGTATGTACTACCTGAGAACGAAAGCTGCAACAGATGCAATCAAGTTCACAGTGGATAAAGCAGTAACCGAAGAACCTGCAAAAGTATCCGCAGCGGAATTGGAAGAACAACAAGCGGCAATCGCATGTTCTTTGGATAACCCGGATAACTGTGAAATGTGCTCAGGGTAGAACTGAAAGTTCTATCCTCATTTCGAAGAAATGTGAACTTTGAAAAAGTTTGAGCTAAATTCACTGAAGGTAAATGTGCTCAGGATAGAATAAATTAAAAACAGAAATCAGGGTGGGCACGCGATTAATCGCGTGCCCACCGGGTTTTAAAGATTTTGTGTGATGTTAATAATTGTGCCGTTTTATGATATCACGCATTCAAATCCTGTCTGGGCTGAGCCGAGACGGGATTTTTGGTTTTGTAGACACGTGACCCATCATGTGCCTAAAACAAAATTCGATCAGATATACTAGCACAGCACTTAAAACGTTAGTACTTTAGCATGATGCGCGCTGTACGGGTCGGACTTCTATTGCTAGGCAGTATTTTTTGTTGGGTTCATAGCTGGACACAAGATAACGCGTACCGTCAAAAAACGATTGCAGCAACAAGCAATCTCATACAGCTGGATTCTTTAAGTATTGCGCCAAATTCGTTGATAGTGCGCTGTGGCGGGGAAATTATCCTGCCTTACCAATACATCGTTGATTACGCAAAAGGAACGATTCAAATGTCCCGGCTTTGCTCGGATGAACTGACAATTTCTTACCGCGTATTACCGTTTTCTTTCGCTAAAAGTTATCAATTACGGGATACAAACATTATTTACACCCAAAATAAAGGCGACCGGGAAAAATACCTGATTACACCAACGGTAGAACCTTTAGATCTCATGGGAGCAAATGGACTTCGGAAATCGGGAAGCATCTCCAGGGGAATTACTTTCGGGAACCGGCAGGATCTTTCCGTAAACTCTTCCCTGAACCTGGAACTGTCGGGTTATATTGCTCCGAACTTACAGGTTTTGGCTTCGGTAACAGANNGATAATTTGCCCATACAGCCGGAAGGAAATACCAATAAACTACAGGAATTCGACCAAGTATTCATCCAATTATTCAACGACCAGTTTAAGCTTACTGCAGGGGATTTCTGGATCAGTAAACCCGAAGGTTATTTCCTAACCTACAAGAAGCGCGGACAAGGTTTGACCGGTGAATATTTCTGGAAAAAAGACAAGACCGGAATAATCAAAACACAGGTCAGCGGAGCATTGTCCAAAGGAAAATTCAACCGGCAGATTATCCAGGGAGTAGAAGGGAACCAGGGACCTTACCGCCTGAGAGGAAATGAGAACGAGCCATATATTATCATTCTTTCCGGAACGGAGCGTGTATATATTGACGGAAGACAGCTGAACCGTGGGCAGGAATACGATTATGTGATCGATTACAACACTGCGGAATTGACATTTACGGCAAAAAACCTGATCACGAAAGACATCCGGATCGTAGTGGAATTCCAGTATTCGGACCAGAATTATGCCCGTTCGCTCTTCCAATTTTCAACAGCTGCCCAAAGCAAAAAACTGGACTGGTGGATCAATGCCTATTCCGAACAGGATGCAAAGAATCAGCCGTTGCAGCAAAACCTGACCAATGACCAAAAAATGCTCTTGTCGGAGATCGGGGATAGTTTGGAACTGGCCCGTTATTCGGTCATTGATTCTGTTGGCTTCTCCGAAAACCTGGTGATGTACCAAATGGTTGATTCCCTGGGATACGACAGCGTTTTAGTGGCTTCTGCAGATCAGAACGTTGCTTTTTACAAAGTCCAGTTTTCATACGTCGGTCCGGGAAAAGGGGATTATGTGTTTGAAAAGTTCAATGCGATTGGTCGGGTCTACAAATGGGTGCAGCCGGTTGGAGGTGTTTCGGTAGGAGATTACGCACCGGTTTCATTATTGATCACACCGAAAAGACAGCAATTATTTACAGCAGGAGCGACTTACCGCTTCAATGAAAAATTGAAGAT